>NZ_URNN01000047.1 GCF_900549175.1 uncultured Prevotella sp.
ATTTTTGAGGGAGAAATTTTGTTTTCAGGCGGATTTTTTTGCACAAACGGACGTTTTCCACTGCATGACAAGACGGATTTCATTGCACAAACAGACGTTTTTCACAGCATGACAAGGCGGATTTCATTGCACAAACAGACGTTTTTCACTGCATAAAACGTTTTTTTGACGATAAAATATATGCAAAAACGACCGATTGAAGAAAAAAACATCTACCTTTGCATCCTGTTTAACAGTTAATGTATTCAGACGATTCAAACGATAGCGGACAATGCGTTATTTCATTACATTCAGTTACGACGGCACACGTTACCACGGATGGCAGATACAGCCCAACGGAAACTCTGTGCAGGAAGAGTTGCAGAAAGCCCTAACCACGCTCCTGCGCAGGCCTACAGACGTGGTGGGGGCGGGGCGCACAGATGCCGGAGTGCACGCCCGCAGGATGGTGGCACACTTCGATTCTGATGCGGCCGTCGACTGTGCACAGCTGGCGTACAAGCTCAACCGTTTCCTGCCGCGCGACATTTCCGTGAGCGGTGTGGAGCCGGTGGACGACGGTATGCACGCCCGTTTCAGCGCCACCTCGCGCACGTACCATTATTATATACACACGTTAAAGGACCCCTTTCTGCGGGCTTACTCGTGCGAGATTCACTATCCGCTTGACTTTGACATGATGAATGAGGCGGCGGCCGTTCTCATGGAGTATGACGACTTCGGCGCTTTCTGCAAGAGCAACAGCGACGTGAAGACCACCCTGTGCCGCGTCACCGCCGCCCGCTGGCACCGCCTGTCGCCCCACAGCTGGTATTTCGAGATTACGGCCAACCGCTTTCTGCGCAATATGGTGCGGGCGGTGGTGGGCACACTCATCGAGGTGGGGCGCCACCGGCTTTCCGTTTCCGACTTCCGCCGGGTGGTGGAGGGCGGGCGCCGCACCGAGGCGGGCGAGTCGATGCCCGGCCACGCCCTGTTCCTTGAAGATGTGAAATATTGAAAGAAGAATTTAAATATACATGTTATGTGGTTGTTGTTAGCGTTTTTGTCGGCAGCATTGCTCGGCTTTTACGATTCGTTCAAGAAGAAGGCACTCGGCGGCAACGCCGTCATTCCGGTGCTGTTTCTCAACACACTGTTCTCGTCGCTTGTATTCCTGCCGTTCGTGGTGCTCAGCATGCAGACGCAGCTGCTCGACGGTTCGATATTCCATGTGGGCAGCGGAGGATGGGAGATGCACAAGTACATACTGCTGAAGAGCTGTATCGTGCTGAGCAGCTGGGTCTTCGGATATTTCGGCATGAAGCATCTGCCACTGACAATCGTAGGCCCCATCAATGCCACGAGGCCGGTGATGGTGCTCGTGGGAGCCTTCATCGTGTTCGGCGAGCGGCTCAACCTGTGGCAGTGGGCGGGCGTGATGCTTGCCGTGGCGTCGTTCTTCATGCTGAGCCGTAGCGGCAAGAAGGAGGGCATCGACTTCAAGCACGATCACTGGATATGGATGATTGTGGCCGCGGCGGCCCTCGGTGCGGTCAGCGGACTGTATGACAAGTATCTCATGGCGTCGCCCGCCGACGGCGGTGTGGGGCTTGACAAGATGATGGTGCAGAGCTGGTACAACATCTACCAGTGCTTCATGATGGGTGCAATGCTCATGCTTCTGTGGTGGCCCAAGCGCAAGACGACCACGCCGTTCCGCTGGGACTGGGGGATAATCTTCGTCAGCCTGTTTCTCTGTACGGCCGATTTTGTCTACTTCTATTCGCTCAGTCTGCCCGGCGCGATGATAAGCATAGTGTCGATGATACGCCGCGGCAGCGTGGTGGTGAGCTTTCTTTTCGGTGCCGTCGCCTTCCATGAGAAGAACCTCAAGTCGAAGTTTGTCGACCTTGCCCTGGTGCTTCTCGGCATGATATTCCTGTATATAGGTTCGCGCTGATGTGCGTTGCCGGCATGCCGTATCGTGTTTTTGGGCATGCCGGCAATATTTTTTTGTCATATTTCTTGTCTGTATGGATATTTGTTGTTATCTTTACAGCCGATAATGTTCCATAAAATACAAAACAGCTTATGATAGATTACATAATAGACAATATTTGGCCGATATGGGCGGCCGCGGCCGTTCTGTGCCTCATAGCAGAGTTGTGCACTGCCGGATTCTACATGTTCTGCTTTGCCATAGGGTGTATAGCGGCCGTAGTATCGACAGCCTTTGGCGGAATCTATGTGCAGATTTCGGTGTTCATCATCGTGTCGACAGTCAGCATATTCATGGTGCGGCCTTTTGCACTGCGCTGGTTGAACGGCGGCGGGGACGGCATGAAAACCAATGCCGACGCCTTGATAGGGCGTAAGGGCACGGTCAGTCAGGCCATCGGGGCCGGAGGATACGGACGTGTGGCCGTTGGCGGCGATGACTGGAAGGCCGAGTCGGAGTCGGGCGAGGCCATTGCGGAGGGCACGCGGGTTGTCGTGACAGGCCGCGAGAGTGTGATAATAAAAGTTTCAACTAATATTAATAATTAAAAACAGATTAAATTTATGTTCATGTACTTTTTAATTGCATGTGTCGTTTGCGTGCTGATATTCGCAAAGACAGCGTTGGTAATCATACCGCAGTCGGAAACCAAGATAATCGAGCGGCTGGGACGGTACCACAAGACCCTCGAACCGGGTGTCGCGTTCATCATCCCCTTCTTCGACAGGGCGAAGGAAATAGTCGTGCTGGAGCGCGGACGTTACAGATACTCCAACACCATCGACCTCAGGGAGACGGTATACGACTTCCCGAAACAGAACGTGATAACGAAGGACAACGTGATGACCGAGATTGACGCGCTGATATATTTCCAGATAGTAGACCCGTTCAAGGCCGTATACGAAATAAGCAACCTGCCCAACGCCATTGAGAAACTCACGCAGACAACGCTGCGCAACATCATCGGCGAGCTTGAACTTGACGAGACACTGACAAGCCGCGACACCATCAACACGAAGCTGCGCGCCGTGCTTGACGACGCTACCGACAAGTGGGGAGTGAAGGTGAACCGCGTCGAACTGCAGGACATCACGCCGCCGGAGAGCGTGCTCACCGCCATGGAGAAGCAGATGCAGGCCGAGCGTAACAAGCGTGCCACCATCCTTGCGAGCGAGGGAAAGAAGGCGTCGGACATACTCCAGTCGGAAGGAGAGAAGGCTGCCATGATAAACAGGGCCGAGGCCGAGAAGCAGCAGGCCATACTGAAGGCCGAGGGTGAGGCACAGGCACGCATACGCCGCGCCGAGGCTGAGGCCATAGCCATAGAGAAAGTGGCCGCCGCAGTGGGGCAGAGCACCAACCCGGCCAACTATCTTCTGGCACAGAAATATATCCAGATGCTCCAGCAACTGGCTGAAGGCGACAAGACAAAGACGGTGTATCTGCCGTATGAGGCCACCAACCTGATGGGCAGCATCGGCGGAATAAAGGAGCTGTTCAAGGGAGAATAAGGCTGTCTTCCACGAAAGAGTGAAAATTGTCGGACGGATATTTATTCCGTATCGCATACATATTGTAGGGACATATTTTTGTATTTGTCCGCTTGTAGCGGGTTGATATTAACAACAGCTTGGCGGACAAATACAAGAATATGTCCCTACAATGTGTATGAAACTGATTTTGAAACATCCTCTTTTTGTTGCATAATAGCTTGGGAAATGTGAAAAAATGGAGCATAAAGAAACAAATTACAATTTAATTGTGTAATTTTGCGGTTGGAATCAGAATATAAGCAATCTTATGGTACATAATATTTTCAAAGGCTTGGGCATAGCTTTGGTCACACCGTTCAACGAAGACGGATCTGTAGATTATGAATCGTTGATACGGCTGCTGGACTATCAGATAAAGAACGGTGCCGACTTTTTGTGCATATTGGCGACAACTGGCGAGACCCCATGCCTCACGGCCGACGAGAAAGAGAAGATAAAGAATCTGGTGGTGGACCATGTCAACGGCCGGATGCCTATATTGTTGGGATGCGGGGGAAACAACACCGCGGCTGTGGTGAACGAATTGCGCAGTGGCGACTTCCGCGGAATAGACGGCATCTTGAGCATCTGCCCGTTCTACAACAAACCCTCGCAGGAGGGACTTTACCAGCACTTCACGGCCATTGCCGAAGCAAGTCCGCTGCCGGTGGTGCTGTACAATGTTCCCGGACGTACGGGAGTGAACATGAAGGCCGAAACGACCGTGCGTCTGGCCCGCGACTGCAAGAACATAGTGGCCATAAAGGAGGCCAGCGGAAATCTGGAGCAGTGTGACGAGATAATAAAGAACAAGCCGAAGGATTTCGACCTTATAAGCGGCGACGACGCGCTCACGTTCCCGATGATTTCGTGCGGTGCGGTGGGTGTTATCAGCGTAATCGGCAACGCTCTGCCGCGTGAGTTCTCCAAGATGATACGCCTGCAGTTCAAGGGTGAGTACGAGGGTGCCCGCAAGATACACCACCGTTTTACCGATTTGTTCAGCCTGCTCTTTGTAGACGGTAACCCTGCGGGCGTGAAGGCCATGCTCTACGAGATGGGCATGATAAAGAATGTGCTGCGTCTGCCGCTTGTGCCCACACGCATTTCCACGCTGCAGCGAATGAGCGAGATTATGAAGGAGCTGAAGATATAGTCGGCCGGCGCATGAAAGTGCGGTGCTGCCGGCGGCGGTTGGCGGCAAATGGAGTGTGTATGGAGGCCAAAATGTGCGGATAAATAAAAAAAACGATGATTTGGAAGAGATTTATCCGAAATTGTTTGGCCGTATCAAAATAAATGCTTACCTTTGCACTCGCAATTCAGAAATGGTTGCGGATGAGGCTCCTTAGCTCAACTGAATAGAGCATCTGACTACGGATCAGAAGGTTGCAGGTTTGAATCCTGCAGGAGTCACAAAAGGAGAGACTTACGGGTCTCTCTTTTTTTGTCTGTCCATTATTCGTTTATTCGGTATATTCTTTGTATTTTTGTAAGGGCATAGCCGTAACGACGGACTGTGCACATATTTACGAACAAAAAACTTCATAAAATGACGGATAAAGACAATACATCCCTTGACAAATACATGGATGACATAAAGAAGGAACAGCTCCTCACAGAAGCCGAGGAGCGTGATTTGGCGTGTCGTGTAAAGGCCGGCGACCGGCAGGCTTTGGACAAGCTCACCACGGCAAACCTGCGACTTGTGGTCAGTGTGGCGCGTGCTTATCAGAACAGCGGAGTGCCCGTAGAAGACCTTGTAAGCGAGGGAAACATCGGACTTATGCGTGCCGCCGAGCACTATGATGCCGGTCGCGGCTGTCGTTTCGCGTCGTATGCCGTGCCGGTGGTGCGCAAGTGCATCGAGCGTGCCATAGAGGAGCAGGCCGCGCTTTACCGTATTCCCAAGGGCGAGATCACGCCGGCGGCCCGGAAGCGCAGCAGGGCCTTGTCTGCCGATGCGCCGCTGGGCGGTCGTGAGAATGTCAACCTGCTCAGTTTCATAGCCAACCCCGATTCTCCAAGTCATGATGACAATGTCGATACGGCATTGCTCGGCGAAAGGCTGGCACGTGTTCTCGATGTTCTCGACGAGCGGGAGCGCACGGTGGTTAAGTGTTTCTTCGGTTTGGGAAGCGAGAAGATGACCTTTGCGGAGATAGGGCAGGAGATGGGGCTCAAGCGAGAGCGTGTGCGCCAGATAAGGGACAAGGCCATGAGGAAGATTTCGCGCTCGGCCCGAAACTTGAAGGAATGAATATTGGTCTTGGCCACCGATTTATAACAAAACAATGACTGACAATATATTAGAACAGCTTAACGACAGTCAGCGTGAAGCTGTTACTTACTGTGACGGGGCATCGCTGGTGATAGCCGGGGCCGGTTCCGGCAAGACCCGTGTGCTGACATACAAGATAGCGTACCTGCTCGGACAGGGGCTTATGCCGTGGAATATCCTGGCGCTCACCTTCACCAACAAGGCCGCGCGGGAGATGAAGGAACGCATCGGCGCACTCGTTGGCTTGGAGCATGCCCGGCGTCTCAACATGGGAACGTTCCACTCCGTCTTCTCGCACATTCTCAGGGTTGAGGCTGCCGCTATCGGCTACAGTCCCAACTTCACCATCTACGACCAAAGCGACTCGCGTTCGCTCGTGAAGGCCATCATAAAGGAGATGGGACTTGACGAGAAAACCTACAAACATACGGCCGTGGCCGACAGGATAAGCATGGCCAAGAACCGCCTGCTTCTGCCGCAGGCATACGCCTCGAGTGCCGTGACGGTGCAGGAGGATGCCACGCGCAAGATGCCTGCACTGAAGGATATATACAGGCAATACTGTGACCGTTGCCGTCAGGCCAACGCCATGGACTTCGACGATTTGCTTGTCAACACGTTCGTGCTCTTCGACAGTCACGAGGACATACGCCGCAAGTATGTGGGGCGGTTTGCCTATGTGCTCGTCGATGAGTATCAGGACACGAACTACGCCCAGCAGGCCATTGTCATGCAGCTCACACGCGACCATCAGCACATCTGCGCCGTTGGTGACGACGCGCAGAGCATCTACGGATTCCGCGGAGCCAACATCGACAACATACTCAACTTCACATCGTCGTACGACAACGCCCGTCTCTTCAAGCTCGAGCAGAACTACCGTTCCACGCAGGCCATCGTCCGTGCGGCCAACAGCCTTATCAGACACAACGAGCGGCAGATTCCCAAAGACACCTTCAGCCGCAACGAGCATGGCGAGAAGCTCGTGCTCAAGCCGGCATACAGTGACAAGGAGGAGGCGCTTATCGTCTGCAACGACATCAGGCGCCTGCGTCGCGAGGACCGTTGTGAGTACAGTGACTTTGCCATCCTGTACCGCACCAACTCGCAGAGCCGCAGTTTTGAGGAGTGCATGCTCAAGATGAACATTCCGTACAGGATATACGGCGGCATGAGTTTCTACCAGCGTAAGGAGATAAAGGATGTGCTGTCGTACTTCCGTGTTGTGGTCAATCCCGACGATGAGGAGGCCCTTCGGCGCATCATCAACTATCCGTCGCGCGGCATAGGCGACACCACCGTGGGGCGCATCGTTGCGGCCGCCACCCAAAACGGGGTGAGCCTGTGGACGGTGATAGCCAGTCCCGCGGCCTACGGACTGGAAGTAAATAAGGGAACGATGGCCAAGTTGGACAAGTTTCGCGAGATGGTGGCGGGGTGGACCGAGCGTGCGGTCTCCACGGATGCCTATACGCTCGGTCATGACATAATAACGGAAAGCGGCATAAGTCGTGAGATCTACGGCAGTCGCGACCCGGAAGATGTGTCGCGGCAGGAGAATCTCGAAGAGTTTCTCGGCAGCATACAGGACTTTGTGGAGAGCCGGCGCGAGGAGGATATGCAGGACAAGGTGTCGCTTGATGACTTCTTGCAGGAGGTGTCGCTGCTTACAGACATCGACAGCGACGATGATGCCTCTACGCCAAAGGTGGTGCTCATGACGATACACAGTGCCAAGGGACTTGAGTTTCCCACGGTCTTTATCGTCGGACTCGAAGAGAATATCTTTCCGTCGCCGATGTGTGTCAACTCAATGCGTGAGCTGGAAGAGGAGAGGCGGCTGCTGTATGTGGCCGTGACGCGTGCAGAGAAACGCTGCATACTCACGTGTGCCCAGAACCGTTTCCGCTACGGACGTATGGAATATGACACTCCCTCAAGATTTCTCCGCGACTTCGATCCGTCTCTGATACGTGTGGAGACAGGTGTGCCGGAGGCTCTTTCTGAGTCTGCTCCCTATGGCCGCCGCCGGTCGTACGGCACTTACGGCAGCGGCACGTCTGTTTCAAAGTCGGCGTCGGCACCGTTCCATGATGACATAAAGACGCCTGTCAGCCGTGGTTTTACCCCGTCGGGCAGGACTTCCGCCGTAAAAACACCGGTGTCGTCATCATCGCCGTCAACCCCACCGTCACCTATATCCTCACCTGTATCGTCGCAGTCATCCGCCGTACCGTCGCAGTCATCCGCCGTTTCGTCCGACTGTCTGCATGCGGGCAATGTGATAGAACACCAGCGTTTCGGTATCGGCGATGTGCTGAAGGTGGAGGGAACCGGAGAGAACATGAAGGCGACGGTGCAGTTCCGCAATGCCGGAACGAAGCAGCTGCTGCTGAAGTTCGCCAAGTATAAGGTGATAGGATGATTTTTAAATGCAAAGGCACGGAGAAGATTTTTTTAACGCAAAGACGCAGAGGCGCAAAGAGAACGGAGAGGATTCTTAAGCGCAAAGATGCAAAGAAGGGATAGGGTGAAAGCAAAGGCGCGGAGAAACAAAGGATAGAAAAACCTTTGCGTCTCCGCGTCTTTGCGTTTAGAAAACTCTCGTGTCGTTTAAAGACTGAAAAAACTTCTTCGTTTTGAACGTCTATCTCTTTTCCTTTATCATACCGTGGCGGTAGGCATAAAGGAGTTTCTTCAGATCGGATATCTGTGTGCGCAGTTCTTCACCCTTGTCGGTGTCTGCCACAAGCATGCGGTTGGCCGACATCTCTACAATCTGCGTGGTGCTCTTTATGTCGGTGCCGCGCTGTATGGCATCGGCCGCCGATGTAAACGGCTCGTGCTGAACGAGTTGGAAGCCGCGGCTGTGGTAAACCAGCGTATATCCCGCGATGCCCGTCTCCTTATGGTATGCCTCGCTGAATCCTCCGTCTATCACCATCAGCTTGCCGTTTGCCTTTATCGGGTTCTCGCCTTTCGAGGCGTGCACGGGCACGTGGCCGTTGATGATGTGGCGGTTGGGACCAGTCACCCCGAAGGCATCGAGTATGCGGTCGCACACCGTCTCGTCGTCACGCAGCTTGAAGTAGTTTCCCTTCTCCTCGTGATACGTCTCCTTGTCTTTGAGGAAGTAGCGTTCGAACGTCGCCATCTTCGACTTGTCGAACAGCGGACTGTCCTTGCCGCACCACAGGTACAGGAAATAGTCGGTGGCATATTTGCGCTCTTCCGGTTCGGTGTCGTTCTCGAAGGCCGAGCGTATCAGCATCCCCATGTTGAGCATCAGCTCCCGTCCGCTGTAGCGGCGTCCCTTGCTCAGCTCCACCTCCTTCAGCGTGCCGTCATCGTTGAGCGGTATCGAGGCGTGGTAGAGCAGGTTGCTGTTGTACACGGCGTACATGCACCCGTGGCTCAACAGCGTGCGTATGTGCTTGTGCAGCTTTTCGCTAACGGTGAAAGAGTGGTGCAGCTTGTCCATCAGCGTCTGCTCCTCGGGCGTGAGACGGTTGGGGGCGGCGGGGTCTACGGTGGGGAAGTGGGTGCATATCATCGGATATACCTTTCCGTCTACGGTGCACGTGCCGCCGGTGTAGTCGATGTTGCTCAGCATGCACCTGTCCTGCATGTTCCATTCCGGTCGGCGGTTGAATATGCGCGCCTCCTCCTTGAACTGTATTATGCTTATGGCCTTGTGCATCTTTGCCGTCAGCATCTTGGTCTTCTCGTCCATGCGGTTGCCCTTGAGCAGCTTCGGCATGAACTCCTCGCACGGGTCGTCGCCGTACACATCCATGGCAAACGTGGCCAGAGGCACCAGGTTGATGCCGTAACCGTCTTCGAGCGTGGCCAGGTTGGCATAGCGCAGCGACAGCCGGAGCACGTTGCAGATGCAGGCGTTGTTGCCCGCGCAGGCTCCCATCCACAGTATGTCGTGGTTGCCCCACTGTATGTCCCAGTTGTGATATTGGCGCATGGTGTCCATGATGATGTGCGCTCCGGGGCCGCGGTCGTATATGTCGCCGAGTATGTGCAGCTGGTCTATGGCCAGATGCTGTATCACGGTGGCCAGTGCGATGATGAAGTCGTCGGCCCGTCCCGTGGTTATTATCGTGTCCACTATGACGTTGACGTAGGCCGTCTTGTCGGTGTCGTCGGCCCGTTCGTGCAGCAGCTCCTCGATGATGTAGCTGAAGTCGGCAGGCAGCGAGCGCCTCACTTTCGAGCGGGTGTACTTGCTGCTCACGTCGCGGCATATCCTCACGAGCTGGTGTATCGTTATGCGGTACCAGTCGTCGATGTCCGTTTCCACAGCTTTCACGAGCTCGAGCTTCTGCTCGGGGTAGTATATCAGCGTGCAGAGTTCCTTCTTCTCCGACTCGCGTATGTTGCCCGCAAACAGCTCGTTCACCTTTCTCTTGATGTTGCCCGACGCATTTTTCAGCACATGCTGGAAGGCTTCGTTCTCTCCGTGTATGTCGGCGAGAAAGTGTTCCGTGCCCTTCGGCAGGTTGAGTATGGCCTCAAGATTTATTATCTCCGTACTGGCATCGGCGATGGTGGGGAAAGATTGCGCTAACAAACTGAGATACCGTATGTCGGCGTTTATGTCGTTTTTATTGTTGTTGCTCATATTTCCAGATGTTTAGTGATTATAGTTTTTATATGTCTTGTCTGTCTGTCGTTGACAGGTGTTATGGGCATGAAGCCCTCTTCCAGTCCCGTCATGTCGGCGAGCAGCTGCATCATGCGTCCGGCAAACTTGTGCAGGCCCTTCTCGCGGAGCGTCTCCACGGCCTTGGCCTCGTCGACGGAGCGTGTGCGCAGTGCCTCAGCCATCTCAACCACATGGCTCAGAGTGAGGCTTTTGTGTGCTGCGGCCTTCTTGGACAGTCTCATCATCTCCGTAAAATATGTGGTGTCATCTGTTGCATTTATTGATGCCGAAAACGGTTCCGGCCCGGTGAAGCCCTCCGGAAGATAATGCGGAATGTCTTCCGGAGTGATGTCCGGCAGCGGCAGGCCGAGCGCCGCCATGCCCTTGGCCACGGTGTTGCCGATGCCTTCCTGATGGGCGTACACCACAAGCTTTTCCCATTCTATGTCGTTCGGCGTGCGGAAGAGACCGTATTCGTGGTCGTTGAGCCACAGGTGGTTTCCCGTCAGGCCGGCCTTGATGAGTGCTGCAGTGACATTCCGGGTGACGTCGTTCATCAGTTTCAGCACGTCTGTGTTCATCACCTTGTTATATATGGCGTATATCTGCCGGCACATCTCCACGTCGGTTATGGTGTCGGTGATTATCGAGTTGTACACGGTCTCTATGCGCGGGTTCCATTTCAGCTGCCTCAGATGATACTCTTCCATCTTGCCCATGGCCGTCACGGCGTATGCGCCGCCTGCCACACGCTTCTGATACAGTATCATCCGGGGCAGCTTCTCCTTCAGATAGTCCTGCTTCATTATCCACGGTTCCAGTTGTCCGTGGGGTGTGAGAACAGTGCGTATGCCCTTGCGTGAGGCCATGTGTGCCACGCGGGCGTTGTTCATTGTCCAGCATCCGTGCAGGTGGATGATGTCCGGCCGCTGCCTTTTTATCTGTTTTGTTATGTCGTTGACGGCGGTTGCGGCTGTCACTTCGGCATATTCACCCATTATGCGGCACAGCAGTGTCACATATTCCGATATGTTTTTGTTCCCGTAAGGGTGAAAATGCAGTATTCTCATGCGTCTTATTTTCTTATGAAGTCATATTTGTCCGAGGTCTTGTGGCGCAGCATGAACCATGCGTTCTGCCACATCACCCTCAGTTCCAGCAGCGGTATGACGGCGGGACTGATGCGTTCGCCGAACATCTTCATCGCCCTTGCCGCTATCAGCATGCGCACCGACGCCGTAATGACGAGCGAGAGGATGGCCGCCGTTGCCGTCACGGTGTTGTTCCACAGCAGTAGCGACAGCAGCGCAACGGCCGTGTCGGCCGTGTAGTTCAGGTGCAGCAGGGCCGTATCGGTGCAGAACAGCAGGCGGTAGGGCAGGCTGCGCTGCAGGTGCCGCCTCGTCTCCATGTAGAACAGATGACTGTTTGTCCATGTCTTCCCCGACGGACAGTCCTGTCTCACGAACGCCTCCGGCTGCAATGCCACGCCCGTGCGTCCCTTTCGGGCGTATTCGTTTACGATGAAGTCGTATTCGCCGCGCAGATACTTCAGGTTTTTCAAGAATCCGTTGTGCTCCATGAACACGCTTTTCCTCACGGCCATGTTGTTGCCGTTGTAGCGGTAGGCCACCGATTTCCGTGCCTGCCGCATGATGTACAGCGAGGTGAGCATGCGCTCGAAACGGTAGAACCGCTTCGCGGCGTGTTCGTAGTTGGTGTAGCCCAGCACAATGTCGTTGCCTTCGTGGCAGTGCGCTGCCATGCAGGCGAGCCATCTTTCGCTCTCCGGCCGGCAGTCGGCGTCGGTCAGTATTATCCATTCGTTCTTCGCCGCCTTTATCCCGACGGTCAGCGCCAGCTTGCGTCTGCTCAGATAATGGCTCGACTTGGGTATGAATGTGGTGTAGAGGTTGGGGTGCCCGTGCTTCATCCTTGTCAGCACGTCGGCGGTGCGGTCGGTGGACGATTCGTCCACGACAATCACCTCAAAGCCCGGTTCGTACACCTGGTTGAGTATCAGCGGCAGGTTGCGCTCCAGTTCGGCGCCCATGTCGTGTGCTGATATCACGATTGACAACGGCGGCAGACTTGTTCCGGCCGTTGTTGCGCCGGTTGTTGCCTCCGCTTCGCCATCGGTTGCCGCCCCCGTTGCAGAACAGCCGCGCGGCTTTCTGAACATGGCGTTGCACAGTGGCGTGACAAGTGCCGCCAGCAGCAGTGCCGCGCATATCGTTATCGTCATGACATCGACAGTCATATCTCCCTATCCCTTTCTTTTGCTTTTTCGTACGTTTTTAGAGTGCCTTCAATACGTTTTCAAACGCTTGGCGCTTTTGTTCAATGCATATTCCTTATGTCTTGCCACTCAACGGGTTACGCTCCGAGTTCGTCGCTCGTGTAGCCCTTCGGCAGCTGACGGCAGTTGTAGCCCGAGGCCATTATCTCGCCGTAGGCGCCGGCAGACCGTATGGCCACCATGTCGCCGCGGTTTGTGCGGGCCATCTTCACCTGCCGGGCAAAGACGTCGCTCGACTCGCAGATGGGGCCCACTATGTCGTACGTCTCCTCCGCGGTGCCCTCCGCCGCCGAAATGTTTTCAGGCTTGTGGTAGGCGTCGTAGAGGGCGGGGCGTATCAGGTCGGTCATGCCCGCGTCTATTATGGCAAACTGCTTCTGCTTGCCGTGCTTGATGTAGAGCGTGCGGGCGATGAGCGTGCCGCACTGTGCCACGACGGCGCGTCCCAGCTCGAAGTGCACCTTCTGTCCCGGACGCAGCTTCAGGTGGTTGGCGTACACGTCGAAGTACGACTTGAAGTCGGGTATGGGGTTGGCATCTGGGTCGTTGTAGTCAATCCCCAGTCCGCCGCCCACGTTGATGTGCTCCAGGCGGATGCCGTTGTCGTCGAGCCTGTCCTGCAGCTCGTTTACCCTACGGCACAGGGCCTTGAAGTCCTCCATGTCGAGTATCTGCGACCCGATGTGGAAGTGCAGTCCTATGCAGTTCACGTTCGTCATCTTCTCCGCCCTGCGTATAATGTCCACCATGTCGCTCATGTATATGCCGAACTTGTTTTCGGCCAGTCCCGTGGTGATGTTGGCATGGGTGTGCGCCCCCACGTCGGGGTTGATGCGGAAGGCCACGTCCACCGTCCTGTTCTTCTTCCGTGCCAGTTCGTTTATTATCTCAAGCTCCTCGCCGCTCTCCACATTGAAGCAGAAAATGCCGCGGTCTATGCCCAGATCTATCTCCCAGTCGCTCTTTCCCACGCCGGCAAAGACAATCTTTCCGGCGGGAAATCCGGCCGCGCACGCCGCCTCTATCTCGCCTCCGCTCACGCAGTCGGCCCCGAGACCGGCCTCACAGATGATGCCCAGCAGGGTGGGGTTGGCGTTGGCCTTCACCGCATAGTGCACGATGAAGCCCTCGTGCCTGCCCGCCTCTTCGCCTATTGTCGCGAGCGTGTCGCGCAGCAGGGCGGTGTCGTAATAGTAGAACGGCGTCTTCATGTCACGGAACTTGTCCGTCGGGAATGTTTTCTTCATTGCAGTCTTCGTCATTTATGTGTGTTTGTGTTCTTGTCGTGTGCGTGTGTGCAGCCCTTTATCCGAACAGCGTGGCACTGAGGCTCTGCAGGGCCCGCTTCTTGTCCTCCTCCTTTATGAGGAACGAGATGTTGTAGTTGGATCCGCCGTACGAAATCATTCTCACGGGAATGTTCTTCATCGCTTCTGTGGCCAGCGTCTCGAAGCCCACGTTGCTCCAGTCGAGGTCGCCCACCACGCAGACGATGCACATGTCGCTGTCCACCGTCACCGTGCCGTACTTCTTCAGCTCGTCCACAATCTCGCGGAGGTGGGCGTTGTTGTCGATGCTCATCGACACACCCACCTCCGACGTGCATATCATGTCGATGGGTGTCTGGTAGCTTTCGAATATCTCGAACACCTTGCGCAGGAATCCCGTGGCCAGAAGCATGCGGCTGCTCTTTATCTTTATGGCGGTGATGTTGCTCTTGGCCGCAACAGCCTTTATCTTGCCACATTCAGTGTCGTTGCTTATCGTCGTGCCCTCGGCTTCGGGGTCCATGGTGTTCAGCAGGCGCACGGGTATGTTGGCGTACTTGGCGGGCTGTATGCACGTGGGGTGCAGAATCTTTGCCCCGAAGTATGCCAGCTCGGCGGCCTCCTCGAAGTGCAGCTGGTGTACGGGTGTCGTTCCGTCGACGATGCGCGGGTCGTTGTTGTGCATGCCGTCGATGTCGGTCCATATCTGTATCTCCTCGGCATTGATGGCGGCACCTATCAGCGACGCCGTGTAGTCGCTGCCTCCGCGTTGCAGGTTGTCAGTCTCGCCGTAGGCGTTGCGGCAGATGAATCCCTGTGTGATGTACACCTGCGAGCCTCCGTTCTTCTCGAGCAGCTCTCCGAGATGCGTTCTTATGTAAGCCAGATCCGGCTCGGCGTTCTTGTCGGTGCGCATGAAGTCGAGTGCCGGCAGCAGCGTCACGCTGTAGCCCTGCTCCCTCATGTAGTTGGCCACCATGTTCGTGCTCAGTATCTCGCCCTGTGCCACAATGTTCTTTTCCTCGAAACTTGTGAACAGCTCTTTGGTGAACGAGCGCAGATAGTTGAATATCTCGGTTATGAGGTCAAGAGTCTTGCGGCGCCACTCCTCTGTCGAATACAGTTCCTTTATGTGCCCGGTGTATTTCTTCTCCAGTTTGTTTATTACATCGTTGGCCCCCTCCGGGTTCTTCTTGTACAGGTAGTCTGATATTTCCACGAGTGAGTTGGTCGTGCCAGACATTGCTGACAGTACAATGAAAACGGGTTCTCCCGATGATGTCACGAGTTTTGTGACATTCTGCATGCGTGCCGGTGTCCCAACCGAGGTGCCACCGAATTTCATTACTTTCATACTATCTAATTTTTTATTTTTTACTTATTATTTATTATTTGTTGATTGAAGCTTGTGTTCAATCATTCTGGTCTTCATCCTTGGTCATCAGCTCGTTATAGCTCTTTGTCACTTCGGCCATATGCCCGTCCTGACAGTGGTACACCACGCCCGGATACTTGTCGAGCAGCAGCATGTTGTGTGTGCTCATGATGACGGCAGTGCCCGTCTGCGATATCTGTTTGAGCAGCACGATGATGCTTTCCGCCGTTTCGGGGTCGAGGTTGCCCGTAGGCTCGTCGGCTATTATCAGCTTCGGGTTGTTGAGTATGGCGCGCGCTATGGCTATGCGCTGCTGTTCGCCTCCCGACAGTTCGTGCGGAAACTTCGGCGCCTTGTCCTCCATGCCCACGTCTGCCAGAACCTCGCCTATGCGCCTGTCAATATCCTTCCTGTTCTTCCATCCGGTGGCTTTCAGCACGAAGTGCAGGTTCTTGTACACCGTGCGGTCGCCGAGCAGCTGGAAGTCCTGGAAGATGATGCCCATCTGCCGGCGCAGTGCCGGTATGTGCTTGCGTTTCAGCCGGCGTATGTCCTGGCCTATGACGGTGGCCTCGTCGCCCTCGTCGATGTCGAGTTCGAGATACAGTGACTTCAGCAGCGAGCTTTTTCCCGAGCCCACGCGTCCTATTATATATATGAACTCACCTTCGTCCACACTGAAGTTGACGCCCGACAGTACGGGCTTGTCACCCTGCTGGTATATGTTGACGTTCTTGTAGTCTATGAGCATGTCAGTCCCTTCCCTTTCGTTCTAATGCTTTTTCCATGCCGGGTCGTGGCGTTCGCGCAGTTCCCTTGCCAAATCCTCTATCCTCAGTCCCTTGCTCGTGAGCAGCACCATCATGTGGTACAGCATGTCGGCACCCTCGTATATCATGCGTTCGTCTGTGCCTCCCACGGCCTCTATCACCATTTCCAGAGCCTCTTCGCCCACCTTCTGCGCCATGCGGTTCGTGCCGTCGTTGAACAGCGACGTGGTGTAGCTGCCCTCGGGCATCTCCCTGCGGCGTTTTTCTATGAAGTCCTGCAGCTCGGTGAGGAACGCCAGGGGGTGGGGTGTGTTCGCCTCGCCCCAGCACGTGTCGGTGCCCTTGTGGCATATAGGGCCTTCCGGCACGGCCTTTACGAGCAGCGTGTCGTTGTCGCAGTCGGCGGCCATGCTCACCACGTTGAGGTAGTTGCCCGATGTCTCGCCCTTCGTCCACAGGCACCGGCGGCTGCGGCTGTAGAACGTCACCCTGCCTGTGGCCACGGTCTTCTCGTATGCCTCCCTGTTCATGTAGCCGAGCATGAGCACGTTCCTTGTAGCGGCATCCTGTATGATGGCCGGCACGAGTCCGCCCGATTTTTCAAAATCTATTGTCATACTGTGTATATAATGATAGTGTGTTCGTTTCTTTTTTACGGCCGGTGTGCGGTGCCGTGCACCGTGCGCACCCTTCTCACGTTTATCCCCTCTCCGGCCAGATAGTCCTTCAGTTCGGCGATGCCTATCTCGCCGAAGTGGAACACGCTGGCGGCCAGTGCCGCGTCGGCATGGCCTTTGCCGAAGGCGTCGCGGAAGTGCTCCATGCGTCCCGCCCCGCCGCTGGCTATTACGGGTATCGACAGCCTGTCGGCGAGCATGGCAAGGGCTTCGTTGGCGTAGCCCTCCTTCACGCCGTCGTGGTTCATGCTGGTGAAGAGTATCTCGCCTGCGCCGCGCTCCTGCATCTCCACCGCACGGTCGAGCAGCCGGTGGGCGGTGCGCTCGCGTCCGCCCTTGATGTAGCAGAACCAGTCGGTGCCGTCGAAGCGTGCGTCGAGGGCGCACACGCACACCTGGCTGCCGAAGCGTCGGGCCACCTCGTCTATCAGCTCCGGCCGGCGGAAGGCGGCACTGTTCACCGCCACCTTGTCGGCTCCGGCGTAGAGCAGCCGCTCGACGTCGGCCAGTTCGTTCACGCCTCCGCCCACGGTGAACGGTATGTTTATCTCCCGCGCCACCTTCGTCACCATGTCGGTGAATGTCTTGCGCCCCTCGCAGCTGGCGGTGATGTCGAGGAACACCAGTTCGTCGGCTCCCGCCTCACTGTATGCCTTGCCCAGTGCCACGGGGTCGCCCGCACTGCGCAGGTTGACGAAGTTCACCCCCTTCACCGTCTCGCCGTTCCTCACGTCGAGGCAGGGTATTATGCGTTTTGCCAGTCCCATAGCTCCTTCATGTTTATCTTTCCCTCGTATATGGCCTTGCCGAACACCACGGCGGGTATGCCGGCGGCGTCGAGGGCCTTTATGTCATCCATCGACGACACCCCTCCGCTGGCTATCAGGTGCAGCCCCGGAAAGGCGTCCATCACCCCGCGGTAAAGCTCCGTGGACGGGCCGGTGAGTGTGCCGTCCCTTGATATGTCGGTGCAGAGCACGTTGCGCACGCCCTGCCGCACGTACATGCCGATGAAGTCGTGCAGGCGCAGGGCCGAGTCTTCCTGCCATCCGTTGATGGAGATCATGCCGTCGCGCACGTCGGCACCCAGTATTATCCTGTCCGGGCCATAGCGGTCTATCCACGAGCTGAGCAGGTCGGGCTGTGTTACGGCCACCGATCCCACCGTCACCATCGATGCGCCGCAGGCGAAGGCCGTGTGTATGTCGTCGTCGGTCTTTATGCCGCCGCCGAAGTCGACGGTCAGCCCCGTGGCGGCGGTCACCGCCCTGAGCACGTCAGAGTTGACGATGTGCCGCGAGGCGGCTCCGTTGAGGTCAACCATGTGCAGGCGTTTGAAGCCTGTGCGCTCGAACTCCGAGGCCGTGGCCACGGGGTCGGCACTGTATGTGGTGCGGCTGTTGTAGTCGCCTTTGGTCAGCCGCACGCAACTGCCATTGTACAAGTCTATTGCGGGTATCAGTTCAATCATAGCTCGAGAAAGTTTTTTATTATGCGTTCGCCCGCGTCGCCGCTTTTCTCGGGGTGGAACTGCGTGGCGTAGAAGTTGTCGCGCTGCAGGGCGGCGCTGTACGTCAGGATGTGCTCGGCGGTGGCTGCCGTATGCCGGCAGAGCGGCACGTAGTAGCTGTGTACGAAATATACGAAGTCGCCGTCGTCCAGTCCACTGAACAGCGGCCCCCTCATGTCGTGCAGCGCGTTCCACCCCATGGCCGGCACCTTGTCTTCGCGCCGCGTGGGGCGGAAGCGTGTCACGCCGGCATCGAATATGCCCAGACAGTCGGTGTCGCCCTCCTCCGAGTGGCTGCAGAGCAGCTGCTGGCCTATGCAGATGCCGAGCACGGGCTGTGTCAGGCTGCGTATCACGCCGTCCAGTCCGCGGCTGCGCAGGTAGTCCATGGCTCCGGCGGCCTCGCCCTGTCCGGGAAAGATTACGCGGTCGGCGGCGCGCAGCAGCGCGGCGTCGTCGGTCAGCACCGGTTCTGTGCCGAGGCGTCTCAGGGCGTTCTCCACCGAGTAGATGTTGCCGGCGTTGTATTTTATTATGGCGACGTTCATGTCCTTGCTTTTGTCTTGCTACAGTAAAAATTTGCTGCCGGATTTTACAGTAAAACTTTGCTGCCGGATAAAAAAATCCTTTGCTTCCGCTTTCCGCTTCCGTCAGCTGAATATTATCGTCTTGTTGCGGTAGGTGAGTATCTTGCGCTCGATGTGCTTGGTGACGGCACGCGAGAGCACTATCTTCTCGAGGTCGCGGCCCTTGCGCACCAGGCTGTCGGGCGTGTCCTTGTGGGTTATGCGCACCACGTCCTGCTCTATTATGGGGCCGGCGTCGAGGTCGGCCGTCACGTAGTGGCTCGTGGCGCCTATTATCTTCACTCCGCGCGTCCACGCCTGATGGTATGGCTTGGCGCCGATGAAGGCCGGCAGGAACGAGTGGTGTATGTTGATGATGTGGTTGGGGTACTGGCGTATCATGTCGTCGCTGATAATCTGCATGTAGCGTGCCAGCACGATGAAGTTGACGCGCTCCTTCCTGAGCAGCTCCATCTCGGCCGCCTCCACCTCCTGCTTGTTGGAGTGGTCTTTGTTTATTGACCACACGTAGTAGGGTATGTCGAACTGTTCGGCCACGTAGCGCAGGTCTTCGTGGTTGCTCACTATGCATGGTATCTCCACGTCCCACTCGCCGGCCTTGTAGCGTGCCAGCAGGTCGTAGAGGCAGTGGCTCATCTTGCTGACGAAGATGGCCATGCGCGGCTTCACGTCGTTGAAGTACAGACAGCACTCCATCTCGTATCTGCGGGCGTAGAGCGTCTTGATGTACTCCTCTATCTTGTCCTGTGGTATGAGAAACCTGTCCAGCTCCCATTCTATGCGCATGAAGAACACGCCTTCCACGCGGTCGACGTACTGGTCGAGGTAGACGATGTTGCCCTGATTGTCGGTTATGAACCGGGTGAGTTCTGAAATGATGCCCTCTCTGTCGGGGCAGTGCAGGAGCAGTATTGCTGTCGGTTTCATCTTTTTTTATTGTTGTTTTCGGGTTGTTTCTTTCGACATAAAGACATATTTCTTTTTAGACATAAAGACATATTTCTTTTTCGACATAAAGACATGTTTCTTTTGACATAAAGACATATTTCTTCTGTCCGTTCTGTCTGTTCTGTTCGTTTCTTGCTTCCGGCTGCTTTGCTTGTTTTCCGCAGCCGGGGCATTTATTCTCCCCTCCCTTTTGGGGAGGGGGCGGGGGTGAGGCCGTCGGGCTTTGCCCTTAGGATGATGCTTGTGGCACCGATGGTGAAGAGGCTGCCGTCTTCTATCACGCGGCGTTCGTTGTCGCCGAGTATCTCGTTGTCCACGAACGTGCCCGTATAGCTGGGGCCGTCTCTCAGGATGTACTGCAGACGCCCGCGCTTGTCGTGTTTCACCGTCAGCACGCAGTGGGTTATGTCGATGCTCGGGTCGTTGGTCTCGATGGGGGTGTTCACGCCCGAACCCTTCATGTAGCGGCCTATCACGTTGTCGCCGAGCTGCAGCGGCAGCACCTGCTTGTAGTGGAACACGTTCTCTATCACCACTATCGAGCCGTAACCCTTTTCGTTGGCCTGCTCGTCGGGGCGCTCCTCCTTCTGTGTGGCGCGTAGCTTCGATGTGCCTATGCGTATGCCGAACTGCTTGTTGCAGTAGGGGCACTGGAACACGAGCGACTGGCCCGTCTGGTATTTTGTCTCGTCAAACGTTATGTAGTTGTCGCACTTGGGACACTTCACTCTCTTCATTTCTTCTTGTAAACCCAGGATTGTTCAAAATACTTGTTGCCGCGGATGTCTCTCAGCGCGGCCTGCGCGTCTTTCTCGCTGGCGTATCTGCCGTATACCACGCGCATTATCTTGTTGTGCTCGTAGGTGTGGGCTTCGGCCAGGCCGTGGTCGTGCAGCTCTTTCACGTATGCCTCGGCGTTGTGCCTTGTTATGTGGCTCGCCATCACTATGCAGTAGCGCATGCTGTCTTTCTCCGCCGGTGCTGCGGCCGCGGTTGCGGCTGCTGTGTCGGTGGCGTTTTCGGTTGCGGTGTCGGCCACGGCACCCGCAGGTGTGGTGCCCGCTTTGGCTGCCGGTGCGGCTGCTTGCGGTGTCTTGGCGGCGGCACCGGTCACGGCTGCCTTTATCTTGGTCGGTTCGAGGTCGGTGGTGGGGCGGGGTGCCATGCTCTCGTTTATGAGGCTCATTATCACCTGCTCCTGCGGCCCGGCGGCTGCCATGCTGTCTCTGTCGCTGTTTGCCACCGGCGGTGTGAACACGAAGAAGGCGGCCACGGCGGCTGCCACGGCGGCGATGTTGCGCAGCCATGCCACTTTTATCTTTATCGTGCGCTCCTCTACGTCGTCTTTCTCCTCGGTGTCGGCGGTGTGCTGTGTTTCGGCGCGGGTGGTGCCGCCGGCTCCTGTCTTGCGCGTGGCGGCCTTCTCTCCGTCTGCCGCCTGGGGTTCTCCGTCTGCGGCCGGTGCGGTCTTGGCGGATGTCTTGGCGGTGGCGGCACTCTCTGCCGTGCGGGTGGTGGCGGCGCGGCTGCCGTCGGTGTCGGCTGCCAGCCGCTTTATTTCAAACGGGTGGAGGCCGTAGAGGTCGGGCGTGAGTATTCCGGCCTCGCACGGCTCGAAAATGTAGTTGCCCTCGTCGTTTATTCGCAGTGTGCCTATGCCTTTCAGCTCGTATTCGCCTTCGTTGCATAGGTGTTGTTTCAGTTCGTCCACTTCCTCCTCTATGCGGCGCGTGGCCTCGGGGTAGCTTATGTCGTATGCCTCAATGTACGATTGGGCGAGCAGCGAGTCGTTGAGTTTCAGCAGGGGGTTGAAGCCGAGCGTGCGCAGAGGGGGGAGGTAGCGCTGCTCCTCCTCGTCGTAGCGTGCCTCCACGTGGTGCGCCATGAATCCGCCCAGTCCGGGCACTATCACGCAGTCGTTGCTCAGCAGCAGTATTTCTATGTGTCTGTCTATTTCGATCATGAGTGCAAAGGTACTCATTTTTATTGAGAATAGCAAACTTTTGGGGCTTCAATACGCCTTTTGTTTTCAGTTTTTCCGGGTTTTTCCGGGTTTGTTGCAGCACTTCCGCCGGCGGATGGCGGGAATGGTATGATTTTTTTTCAGGAACACGGAGGCACAGAGACACGGAGGGTTGTATTTAAACGCAAAAACTTTGCGCCTCAGCGTCTTTGCGTTTAAATACAACCCTCCGTGTTAAAAAATTCCGGCAGCTTAC
>NZ_URNN01000048.1 GCF_900549175.1 uncultured Prevotella sp.
TTTTACTTTATTATTTTATTATTATTTATAATCAATTTCTCCAAGAAACGAATTTGGTCTGCAAAGTAAGCATTTTTTTTTGGATAATTCAAACTTAATCGACGAATTATTTCCAAAGCCTTTGAATATCTGCCCTGTTTTATATAAATTCGTGCCAAAGTCTCCGTAAAATAGCTTTCATCTCCGTTTTTGCCCCCCTTTTCGTCCGTGTCTTCTATCTGTGGTACAAACTGCGGGGTCTCGCTGAGCACTATCTTGCCCTTGTCGTTCTCTATGAAGCTGTCTATCAGGTTCTGGCCTTTCAGCATCGGCGTATTTTCGTTATCATACTGTTCGTCGTCGCTGTCGGCTTCAAGCAGATATGCCACATAGTCCACTGCCGCATCGGCCGGGGTGGGGCGTCGCTTTTTCTTCTCCTCTTTTTGCTCTTCCTTTGGAATGGAGTCGAGGAAGTTGTCTATCAGTGATATCGTCCTGCTTGTATTCTTTGCGTCTGCATTGTCTTTCCCTGCTGTTGTCTGCTCCTGTTTCTTTGCCGGCAGCTTGTAGTGGGCGGCCTCCACCAGTTTGAATATGACCTTTCTGTCTGTTATGTATATTGCCGCCCGCCGCAACTCTTCATCGAAAGAGGGGTCGTGCAGCAGATACAGATTCTTCAGCATCAGTAGTCGTGCGGTCTGGAAATGCGGATACAGTGCGATGACAGAGCGCAATTCGTATAGAGTGTCCCTGTCGAGTCGTTCCGGATGGTTTATCAGCTCAGTTATTTCCATAAATGTTTTCTTACCAGTTGGCTACTGTAGCATTGAAAATCTGGTCGGTTATTTCCTTCACCATCTCCGTAACAAGCTGTTCCTGCACGGAGTTGAGTGACTGTGTGGTCTCGTAAGTCGACGTGGCCGTGAACTGTCTTTCAAAGTCTTCCGTGTGGTTCTTGTTGTTGGTGAAGCGCACGTTCACCGTCATCGACAGTTCTGTCTGTGCCGAATATCCCTCGCTCGAAACGGCCTTGTTGCGCTGTTCGTAGCGTGTTATCTCGCCTTCTATCTTGAGGTCGCCGTTGCGTTTCACCTGTATCAGGCGTGTATGGTTGGCGAAAATGTCTTTCAACTGGTTGTTGAAGATGCTTGCCATGGGTCCCCACACGTAGCTGGAGCGTATCGGGAAATCGGCTATCTGTATGGATTTTGTCGTTGAGTAGTCGATGCTTGCCCCGTTGAACTTGTACGATACCGAGCATGATGTCAGCAACAGCGTGAATTCTGACGCAAATAAAAAAATAGAAAATAATCCGAAACAGCAGAATGCCAATAAGATAATTGAGGGTGGACAGCCACAGCAGGAGGAGACAGGCGTATGAGACAGTTTATAAGAAAAAACATCTGGGCTGTGGCACCGGTTGTGTTTGTGCGTGCGGTCGGATATGCCCAGTTCTTGTGCGGCTTTCTTGCGGTTGCCGCCGTTACGTTCCAGCGCTTTTTCAAGCATCTGCCGCTCGATATTGCTCAAATTGAGATTCTCCGGTTCCTTCTCAGGCTCGATATACTCTTCCGCTATGGCGTCTTCTGCCATATTCTTTTGCTGTTGCGGGTTGATGAATATCTGCCGTGGGGCTATGGCCTGAGTGCTGTCCAACGGTATCGGCTTGTCGTCTTTCTGCACGATTTGCGCCGATTGCGCCTCCTCAAGTCTTTTCTTCAGCATCCCCATATCGCGGCGCAAGTCGTTTACATTGCCGCGCAGTTCAAACAATATCTTATAAAGAATCTCGCGTTCGTTCTCGAAACTGTGGTCTCCCCCCTTGTGTATTGTTGCAAGCTGGGTGCTCTCCTGGTCTTGCGGAATGAAGTTGCCCAGTATCTCGGGAGTGATTTGTCTGCCCGTGCTGAGTATGGATATCTGTTCCGTTATGTTCTTCAGCTGCCGCACGTTGCCCGGCCATTTGTACCTCATGAGCATCTGCTTGGCCTCTTCCGTCAGCACAACCTTCTCCATCTTGTATTTCTCGGCCATCTGCATGGCAAACAGTCGGAACAGCAATACGATGTCCTCTCCGCGGTTGCGCAGCGGTGGCATCTGTATAGGGATGGAGTTCAGGCGGTAGTAGAGGTCCTCGCGGAAGCGTCCTTCGCTTATGGCCTTGCGTATGTTCACGTTCGTAGCGGCCACAATGCGCACGTCGGTCTTCTTTACCTCCGTGGCTCCCACGGGTATGTATTCTCCCGTTTCGAGCACGCGCAGCAGCCTTGCCTGTGTGGCCAACGGCAGTTCGCCCACCTCGTCGAGAAAGAGTGTGCCCTTGTTGGCCACGCCGAAGTAGCCCGGGCTGTCGTTTATGGCACCGGTGAATGAGCCTTTCACGTGTCCGAACAGTTCGCTGTCTATCGTTCCTTCGGGTATCGAACCGCAGTTGATTGCAAAATATTTCTCGCGCCGGCGCGGCGAATTGTCGTGAATGACGCGCGGAATTATTTCCTTGCCCACACCGCTTTCGCCGACAATGAGCACACTCAGGTCTGTCGGCGCAACCTGCAGGGCCACGTCGAGAACATGATTCAGCGCCTCGCAGTTGCCCACGATATTGTACCGCTGTTTTATCTGTTGCAGTTCTGATGTCTTCATTTAGGTGACAAAATTACACAAATTATTCGATATACCGACTGTTTGGCAGATATTTTTTGAGTGTTACCGCACTTCTGCCCTGCCGCTGCACATTGTGCGGATGGCAGGCGGGCGGTGTCTTTGGGGCTGTTTATGCCTGCTTTTTGTCAAACTTGATGAGCAGAAGACCGATGGCAGTCCAAATCAGTTCGCGCACCCTTATGATGATGGCGACGAAGATTCCGGCACTTGCAGTCATGGCAAGTCCCTTTGCCGACATAAGGAATCCGCCCTCGCGTCCTCCGAGTTGCAGCGGAAGGAAAAACAACATGTTGGCAAAAAGCGAGGTGAAGGCCAGTATAAGTATGCAGTCTGTGTAGCTGGCATCGGGCATGATGACAAGCAGTATGAAGTATATTTCGAGGGCAGACACCACGCGGCATGCCAGTTCGAGGGCGACGGCGCTCACGAATGTGCGTGGATTCTGATTGTGCAGTGCGGCAATCTGGCGGTCGATGGAGGCCAGTTGCTCCCTGTGGTCCTCAAAGAACCGCTGCGCCTTGCGCCTTATCAGCGGGAAATGGCTCAAAAGACTCATGCAGCGCACGGTTATTCCCTTCTTGTATCCTTTGATGAAAAACCAGATGGCAGCTGTGCAGAAGGCCCCGACGGCAGTGAGCAAGATGCCCATGAACGTGTTGACCTCCTGTGTGATGATGTAGAGCAGTATGGACAACAGCCAAAACCAGAAGTGCGAGAATATGTGGGTCATGGCATAGAGAATGACCGACGACGAGGCTCTTTCCGTTCCGATGCGCGGCGAGAGCGACATTATCCTGTACGGTTCGCCGCCCATCAGTCCTCCGGGGGTGGCGTAGTTGAGGGCAAATCCGCTTACCGTTATTTTGTACAGCCACCAGAACGGAACCTTGCGTGCGGCCGCCGTATTCGGTTTCTCACTGTGTCCGCCCCGCTCTTCCTGACTGTTTATGATTATGTACCATGCCGATGTGTTGAAGATGTACAGGAAAAACCACAGTGAGATGACGGCCAGAAACCAGTATCCCGCGCGCTGCAACCCCGCCCAAACCTGGGCGAAGTCGAGCTGCGTTATCATTATCAGCAGAACAGCGATACCGAAGATAAAGAATCCGTTCTGATATTTCTTCTTCATTCCTTTGTCTGCTGTTTGTTGTCGGGTGCCGGTTGCGGCCTGTCTTCGCGCGGCTGTCTGCTGCCTTCGTGCTTGAATTGGTCGCGTGCTTTCGGTGTGGAGAAGCGGCTCTTCTCGCTTTCGTCACGTTTCTCGTGATACAGCTTGGGCAGCGGATTGGCCATCGGCTCGTCATAATTTATCCTGTTTCGGAATATGTCTATGGCCGTATAGATGGCCTGGCGGAACGAGTTTTCGTTGGCTATGCCCTTGCCGGCTATGTCGTATGCCGTGCCGTGGTCGGGCGATGTGCGTACGATGGGCAGTCCGGCCGTGTAGTTCACGCCGTCTTCGGAGGCGATAGTCTTGAACGGGGCGAGGCCCTGATCGTGATACATGGCCATCACGCCGTCGAACTTGGTGTACATTCCGCTGCCGAAAAAGCCGTCGGCGGGGTAGGGGCCGAAAGCCTGTATGCCGGCCTCCTCCAGCTCGTTGATGGCCGGAATTATCTGTTCCTGCTCCTCCTGTCCCAGCAGTCCGTCGTCGCCGGCATGCGGATTGAGGGCCAGAACGGCTATGCGCGGGTTGTCTATCCGCATGTCACGTTTCAGGCTGCGGTGGAATATGGTTGTCTTTTCCACTATCTTCTCTTTCGTTATGGCCTTTGCCACATCCTTTATGGGCAGGTGTGTGGTCACCAAAGCCACGCGCAGGTTGCCGTTCATCAGTATCATCAGGGCCTTGTTGCCGTCGCCTGCACAGTTTTCTATGTATTCGGTGTGTCCGCAGAAGTGGAAACTGTCGCTCTGTATGCTCTTCTTGTTGATGGGTGCCGTCACGAGCACGTCGTATTTGCCCTGCCGGAAGTCGGTCATGGCACGGTCGAGGGCTTTCAGGGCGGCCTCGCCTGCTTCGGCCGAGGGTTGCCCCATGTCTATTTTCACCTCATCGTCGAATGTGGTCAGCAGGTTGACGCGACCGTCCCTGGCGTCGTCGGCGTTGCTGATGATGCTGAAGTTTGACTGCAGGTTGAGGGCTTTCCTGTGGTATGCCGCAGCCTTTGGCGAGCCATATATAATAGGTGTGCAAAGTTCGAGCATGCCCGTCTCCTCGAATGTCTTGAGTATCACTTCATATCCGATACCGTTTGTGTCGCCGTGTGTGATGGCCACCCGTATAAGTCTGTCTTCCATAATCGAATTCTTTTTGTTTAAATGTATATGATACAGCTCGGGGCTGTTTGATGATATTGCGTTTTTGTTGTTCCCGGTGTGTGGGCGGGCGCGTGCCTACAGGCTTTGCCCGTCGGCCGCCTGCTGCTTGTGTGCGGTGGACAGCAGGCCGCATGCCGCGAATATGTCCTGTCCGCGGCTGGCACGTATCGTGGTGAACACGCCGTGGCGGGTGAGATAGTCGCGCAGGGCTTCCATCTTGCTGTCGTCCGCCCCGTGCAGGCCGATGCCCGGAATGGTGTGGAAACGTATCAGGTTGACGCGACATTCCAGACCCTCCACCAGCCTTATTATCTCGCGGGCGTGGGCGGGCGTGTCGTTCACGCCGTCGAAAACGATATATTCGAACGACGCCCTCCGCTGGTGTGTGAAGTCATACTGCTTCAGCAGGTCAACCACTTCCCTTATCGTCATCTGCCTTTCGGCGGGCATGAGCTGCATGCGCTGTTCGTGCAGGGGCGAGTGCATGCTGATGGCAATGTGGCAGTCGCTCTCGTCGAGAAAGCGTTTGAGCTTGTTCTTTATGCCCACGCTGCTCACGGTGATGCGCTTCGGGCTCCATGCGTAGCCGTAGCCGGCGGTGAGAATCTCCGTTGCCTTCAGCACGTTGTCGAGGTTGTCCATCGGCTCGCCCTGCCCCATGAACACGATGTTTGTCAGCCGTTCGCGCTCGGGCAGCGAGTAAATCTGGTTCAGTATGTCGCCCGCGGTCAGGTTGCCCTCAAATCCCTGTTTGCCCGTCTGGCAGAACAGGCAGTTCATCTTGCAGCCCACCTGTGACGACACGCACAGTGTGGCGCGGTCGCCGTCGGGTATGAACACCGTCTCGACGTACTTTCCGCCGGCCGTGGGGAACAGGTATTTCACCGTTCCGTCGGCCGAACGCTGGCAGTCGGCGGGGGGCATGGCACCCACGGTGCACGTCTCGTTGAGGCGTGCCCTGTTGGCTTTCGACAGATTTGTCATCCCGTCGATGTCCGTAACGTGTGCCGTATACAGCCATCGGGCCATCTGTCCGGCCGCAAATCGGGGCATGCCCAGTTCTTCCGTCAGCTCTTTCAGTTCGCCGGCAGTCATGCCGAGAAGCACTTTTTTACTGCTTTCCATTGCCTGTTTCAGTTATATTGTCTGCAAATTTACAGCAATTCGGGCTAAAAACAAAATAAATTGGGTATAAAGAGAGAAAATGTTTACCTTTGCACCCGTAAAGCAAAACAAACGTAATGGGTATAGACAATGCAGTGCTTAACAGGACACGGCTTCTGTTGGGCGACGAAACGATGGAGCGGATAGGCCGTGCCCGCGTCATAATATTCGGTGTGGGAGGGGTCGGTTCGTGGTGTGCCGAGAGCCTCGTACGCTCCGGTGTGCGCCACATGACGATAGTGGACAGCGACCGGGTGTGCATAACCAACATCAACCGCCAGCTGATGGCGACCACCGAAACGATAGGCCGCGTGAAGGTGGAGGCACTGAAGGAGCATCTTCTCACGGTGAACCCCGCGGCCGAGATTGACGCCCGTCAGGAGATATTCACCGCCGAAACGGCTTCCGGTTTCGGCCTCGACGGTTACGATTATATCATAGATGCCATCGACTCGCTTGCCGACAAGGCCCTGCTCATAGAGCTTGCCTGCCGCACGCGGGCCAGGTTTTTCTCGTCGATGGGGGCCGCCCTGAAGCTCGACCCCACGCGTGTGCGTGTGGCGGAGTTCTGGCGGGTGGAGGGCTGTCCCCTGGCCCGCGCACTGCGCCAGCGGTTCAAGCGGCTGAAGCGTAGGCCCGCACGCAAGTTCCTCTGCGTGTACAGCGACGAGCTTCTCGACAACAAAGGCACCGCCGGACCGTGCGGAGCCGAGGAGTGTGTGTGCGCCAAGGCGGCGTCAGTCATATCGTCGCTCGCCGCCGACGGGCACACACGCAAGGCCCAGACCAACGGCTCGCTGATGCACATCACAGCCATTTTCGGCCTCACCATGGCCGGACTGGTGATAAAGGACCTGTCGGACGGGGCGTGCTGACGGCGGCAGATCTCGTTCAATGGTAGGGTCATAGTCTTGGCTTTGGCCGCATATAATTATGGAAGCCGGTTGTTTTTTGTGTGGCGAGGGTGTATCAAAATGGCAACGTGGTGCCTTGGTAGGGACATATTCTTGTATTTGTCCGCTCGTAACATGCTGATATTCAATGATTGCTTGACGGACAAATACAAGAATATGTCCCTACAATGTGCATCCTTTGCATTTTGATACACCCTCCTGCCATTGCATGACTGTGCCATTGAGCATCAATATATCACTCGAAAATGCGTATCGGAACTTTCTTTACTTTAACGTATGTTAATCGGCATCGCGGCCGTCATTTTCTTGCGAGACCCCGAAAATGACGCTTTTTCTGTATGAAAGGGATGCGCTGATTATCAGTAATTTACGTAAGTGCTGCCCCGCAAGGGCATCGTCAGGGTCTTACGACACCGCAAAATAGGCCGTTTCGCATTGCAAAACGGCCTATTTTGACTTGCAAAACGACCCATATTGCATTGCAAAACGACCCATATTGCATTGCGAAACGGCCTCTTTCGGCTTGCAAAACACCCCATACCGCACCGCAAACACCCCGTTTTGCATGAAAAAGACATGTAAAACGGCCGCCGGACAGGCTGAAAAGCCATCCCCGTCTCTCTATTTCGGGAAAAAAGAAATGCGTTTTTTTCAGAATAAAACGGACACGACAGCCGTCGTTCCGCCGCATCATTGCAAACAGTTGTGCGCCGTCTGTTGTTTGCGGCAGGGTGTTTAATGTTTTATTTTGAAGCGATGCCGGTTATGGGTATGCCCCGCACGGGCTTGCTGTCTTCGCGGGTATGGTGTTCTGAATAGAATGAAAACTGTGACCGCTCTTTTGCATACGGTACATCGTAATTTATGGATACGCCCCGCAGGGGCAGCAAGCTTATAGCCCGGGGCAGAGCGAAGCGGCACCCCGGGTATAGCATGAGCGTGAGCAATCGCCCTGAAAGGGCAAAAGCATTAAACGTCAATTACTTACATTTTGCGATTGTATGCTTTTGCCCTTTCAGGGCGTTGGTGGTGTCTGGGGCATCAAAACCCGGGGTGCCGCTTCGCTCTGCCCCGGGCTATGTGCTTGCTGCCCTTTCAGGGCGCACCCATAATCGGTTTCATTCTTTTTTCATTTTGAGTTTCCTCCTTTTTCATTTTGAATTTCCTCCTTTTTGATTTTGAGTTTTTATTCCTTGGGGGGTGAACACATTACCCTGCGCGCTGCATGTAAATATGGTGTACATAGGAAAGAAATAGCGCACACGCTGCCCGCCTGACGTGTCATAATACAAAACGCAAACAAATGCACTGCGCGGCGAAATTAAAAGCGGCGGAATGTGAATGTTATTGTAATATTTGCGCTAACTTTACACCACAAAACAGAAAAACCTATGATACAGGACTCCGACAAGTACGAAAAATGGCTCACGACGATAGCCAATACGCGCCTCATTTACAACACGATGGACGAACTTGAGGCCATGCTCGACAACTATTCCATACACAGCAATGGGATAAGGCGCAGCTTTGCAAGCAGGCAGAAGATGCGTGCGGCATACCGCGACCTGAAGGTTGAGGTGGAACAGATGACCGACGGACTTTTAGATCTCGACACTGTCATGCTGGATTATCAGCTCGCCTGGATGTTCTTCCGCGACAACCTGCGCCGCAGGACCAATCCCGAAGAGGTGGCAATGGAGCTGCTTGCCTACTGCTATCCTCCCTACATACGTAAGGGAAAAGGCGCAAAGAAGTGGGCTATATACAGGCAGATAGTCGACCTTGACATCAATGTCCCGCTACTGCTGCTGATGCTTCTGAAGGTGATACCGGGCTTCGACTCAAAGGACGGCGACGTGGAAGACATGGCCTCGCAGTACGACCGCGTGATGAATCTGCTCGAACGGTTCATCTGTTTTGACACGGACTTCAGCGTGCAGCCGTCGATAACGGGTGCCAGGGAGTGCGGCCGCAAGTCGAGGCTCATGCTCCTGCATCACGTTTCCAACATTCTCGACACCTACGAGGCTTATGCCGACAAGGCAAATCTCTATGATATTTCCTATAACATTAAGGGTAACTGCATTTATTTTGACATAGCCGGCTACTGGAACGAATGTAAGTGCGAACTGCTGTACACCGACTTCTGGCAGATAGAAGACCTGAACGGAGCCGGCATGTACTTCATGACGCACTGGCACAAGGACGCCGACAACCGCCTTACGGGCATCCGTTACACTCTGTTTATCTCTGAAGGACCCGACGGAAAGCCCGTCTGCTACATCCAGCACCCCAAGACCATATGGCTGAGAACGCGGGGACGCCGCTACGGCGACGCCGACCACGTGTGGTATAATGCGGAGTTGTGCGACGAGACGCCGCACGAGCTGCCCCTCCACCGCCGCATGTATTCGGCGGTATGGCCGCTTGACATCAACCTCACGCGGTGCACCGACGAGGGCGTGGTGTCGCAATACGACCGCTGGCTCAATCACGACTGCGAGATTGTCAGGCCGTTCCGCCAGTTCGAATATGTCTTCCGTCCTAATCTGTATGCCATAACCCGTACACATATTTATATAGCGTCGGAGAACGAAAGAGAGTTTTACAAGGTTCCGCGGACGGCTCACGAAGGCTTCGAGCGCATCAATATGGATGACAATGTGGGCACCATGACGATGAACGGCAGGACTTATCTCGTCTTCGACGAGTTGCTGCTGTACATCAATGCGAGCCGTAAGGAACTGCAGAAGTACGGCATAGAGAGGGTGGGCAGCATCGAGTAGCTTCCGGCATCTGGCCCCTGACGTTAAACTTTAAACGAAAAATGTTCGGTTAATCAGAATTTAGAGTTACCTTTGCATGTGAATATCGTACGATACGAAATACATCATAAAAATATAACAGATACAACAACATGAAGAAGTACATACTCGATTTGACGGTCAGGGCTGTGGAACGTATCAACGGGAAGTATGTTCTCGTAAGGCTGACGTCGGCCGACAGGCTGCCCGACATGCGTCCGGGACAATTCGTTGAGGTGCGCATTGACAACACGTCAGAGACATTCCTCCGTCGTCCCATATCTATCAACTTCGTAGACCGTGAGGCCAATGAACTGTGGTTGCTTGTGGCCGTGGTGGGCGACGGCACGCGGCGCATCTCCGAGGTGCGGGCCGGTCAGACACTCAACTGCGTGCTGCCGCTGGGCAACGGCTTCACCATGCCGAAGGCGGAAGGTGAGCGTGTGCTGCTCGTAGGCGGCGGAGTGGGTGTGGCCCCGCTGCTGTATATGGGTGCCGAACTGCGCATGCGCGGTTACGAACCCACCTTTCTGCTCGGTGCACGCCGTGAGGCCGATTTGCTCGAACTCGACCTTTTCGGCAGGTACGGACGTGTGTGTGTGACCACAGAAGACGGCTCGTACGGCGAGCGGGGCTTCGTTACCGACCATTCGGTGCTTGCCGAACATTTTGACCGTGTGGCCACTTGCGGCCCCACACCCATGATGAAGGCCGTGGCACGTTACGCCCACGGCGCCGGCATCAGCTGCGAGGTGTCGCTCGAGAACATGATGGCCTGCGGCGTGGGGGCCTGTCTGTGCTGTGTGGAAAAGACTGTAATGGGCAATCAGTGCGTGTGCAAGGAGGGTCCGGTGTTTAATATCAAGAAACTATTATGGCAGCTTTAAATGTAAAGATAAACAATCTCGAGCTGAAGAATCCGGTGATGACGGCATCGGGAACCTTCGGTTATGGTCTTGAGTTTGCCGACTTCGTGCCCCTCGACGGCATCGGCGGCATCATCGTAAAGGGCACTACACTCAACCCGCGCGAGGGCAACGACTACCCGCGCATGGCCGAAACGCCCCACGGCATGCTCAACTGCGTGGGCCTGCAGAACAAGGGCGCTGACTATTTCTGCACCAACATCTATCCGCAGATAAAGGATATCGACACCAATATGATAGTCAACGTGAGCGGTTCGTCGCCCGACGACTATGCCGAGTGCGCCGCACGCATAAACGCCTTGGAGCGTATTCCGGCAATAGAGCTTAACATCTCGTGTCCGAATGTGAGGGACGGAGGCATGGCTTTCGGCGTAACGTGCGAGGGGGCGGCAAGCGTTGTGCGCGCCGTGCGTGCCAGATACGGCAAGACGCTGATAGTGAAGCTCTCGCCGAACGTTACGAACATTGCCGACATCGCCCGTGCCTGTGAGGCCGAGGGAGCCGACAGTGTGTCGCTCATCAACACGCTCATGGGCATGTCCATCGACATAGAGCGACGCCGCTCGCGGCTGAGCATCGGTACGGGAGGCCTGAGCGGCCCCGCGGTGAAGCCTGTGGCATTGCGCATGGTGTGGCAGGTGGCAAGGGCTGTAAGGATTCCTGTCATCGGACTTGGCGGCATATCGACGGCCGCCGACGCCATCGAGTTCCTCATGGCAGGGGCCACGGCGGTGGAGATAGGCACGGCCAACTTCATCGATCCGGCCGTAACGATAAAGGTGCGCGACGGTATAGACCGTTGGCTCGATGCCCACGGATGCTCGTCGGTGACTGAAATCGTCGGTGCTCTGAAAGATTGAGCATCGTTATTTCAGCAATATTTGACATAAAACCGTGATATCTGATATCGATTTATCGGATATTGCGGGTTTTTTATTAACTTTGGCAGCAAAACTAATGAAACTAATTAGCTAATAACCATCATATTAAATATGAAAGTCAAAACAACTACTTTATTTTTAGGACTGCTGCTTGCTGGCAACAGTCTGTGTGCCAATGCACAACAGTTGGCGTTCCCCGGAGCACAGGGATGGGGACGTTTCGCCACGGGCGGACGCACCGGAACGGTCTATCATGTGACCAACCTCAACGACAGTGGCACGGGTTCACTGCGTGATGCAGTAAGTCAGCCGAACCGCATCGTCGTCTTCGACGTGGCCGGAGTCATAAGAATCAGCAGCCGCATAGTGTTTGCCAAGAACCTATATGTGGCCGGACAGACAGCCCCGGGCGAGGGTATCACCGTCTACGGCAACGGCGTGTCGTTCTCCGGTGCCACCAACACCATCGTGCGCTACATGCGTTTCCGCATGGGTAAGGTGGGCGACAACGGAAAGGACTGCGCCGGAATAGCCAACGGAACGGATATGATTTTCGACCATTGCTCGTTCTCCTGGGGACTCGACGAGACCTTCTCGATCAACCCCGACGGCAAGGGAGCGAATCCGGAGAACATAACAATCTCCAACACCATCATGGGACAGGGCCTCATGACGCACTCTGCCGGAGGACTGATGCAGTCAAACAACATCACGCTTTACCGCAACCTCTATTGCGACAACAGCACGCGTAACAACAAGATAAAGGGCATCAACCAGTACGTAAACAACATCGTGTACAACTGGAAGAACGCCGCATACAACATGGGAGGCGACTCTGAGGGCGAGAGCTACTGCAACATAGAGAGCAACCTCTTCATCAACGGACCGGCAAAGGGTGGCGCCGCTTTTACCGGAGGCAATGACAACTTCCATTTCTACGGCGATGACAACTGGCAGGACAGCAACATGGACGGCAAGTTTGACCCGACGCTGGTGACAAACTACTCGGCAGCCGACCGTCAGGACACACCATACGCTTATCCCGAACTGGAGAAGTGGCCGGGCAACACGCTTGTCGACAATCTTCTTCCGACAGTGGGTGCCTCGCTGCCTTACCGCGACTTGGCCGACTGCTACATGATAGACGAGGTTTATTCGTTCGGTACTAAGGGCGCGCTTATATATGACGAGAAGTCGCTTATTTATGGTACACCCGACACGTGGAACATGTGGGCCGGCAACAAACGCGTTGACACCGACGGCGACGGCATGCCCGACGCATGGGAGGAGGCCAACGGCACCGACCCGAACAAGAACGATGCCATGACTATTGCTGCCAACGGATATGCCAATATCGAGAACTATATCAACAGCATAACCCGCGAAGACCGCGATTTCTTCCTCCGTGCACCGCTCTGTCTGCAGCATGAGGAGTCGACACAGAACTCAATCACCGTTTCATGGCTCGACTATTCCGACAACGAAGAGGGCTTTATCGTCGAGCTGGAGAAGAACGGCGAATTTGTGGAGGTGGGCCGCACGGCCGCCAATGTCAGCGTCTTTACGATTATGGATGAATCGTTTGAACCGGCCAAATCATATAATGTACGCGTGCGCGCGTATGCCGGAGAGAGTGTTTCGGAGCCTTCCAACACGCTGACGGCAAAGACACGTCCCGTTCCGGTGGACGTTGTCGACATCGAAACGTTTGCCCCCGACTATACATGGGCAGGCGGTAGCGGCGCATGGAACATGGCTTCGACCAACTGGATAGAAGGTGGTACATACGCCGACGGCAAGAATGTGCTCATCGCCCCGGCGGAAAACATAGAGGTGGACATCACCGAAAGCGTTCAGCCGGCAGCCGTAGTGGTGAAAGGTGACGCCGATGTTACATTGAAGGGAACCGGTTCCATATCCGGAACATCTTCGCTTAACAAGGCCGGCAGCGGTGCGCTCATCGTCGGTACGCCTCAGAGTTATGAGGGTGCAACGGTGCTGCACGACGGTACTTACGAGTTCTCGACCATCGCCAACGGTGGTGTAGCCAGCGGTATCGGTGCGTCGCTGGAGTTTGCTCAGAACTGGATTTGGGCCGGCGGAACATACAAGTACACCGGAACAAGCGCGTCTACCAACCGTTCGGCCACGCTCGACGGCAACACGACGTTCAATATCGTGAACAAGTCGGCCGCAATCAGCATGTCCGGTTCTATAGAAGGAGCCGGCAATCTGACGGTTGACGGTGCGGGACAGATAACGGTCAACAACACCGAGTTCTTCAAGTACGACGGAAATCTGATAATTAAGGGCGGCAAGGTGCTGCTCAACGGCGAGATGGTTTCAAAGGCCGGACTCGGCACGGTGGGCAAGCTCGTGATGGCCGGAGGTACGTTCGCCACATCCAGTGGCAACGATAAGAACCCGACATACACCTTCCCCATCGAGGCAACGGCCGATACCTATTCTTATGTGTCGCTCTTCCGCAACTGCCTGATTAAGTCGGCTGTGAGTGGTAGCGGTACACTGGAGTGGGAAGTGAACTGGGTTCGCGAGTACATCGAGGGCGACTGGAGCAAGTTTACTGGCCGCGTTGTTGTCAACGGAACCGGCAAGGCGGGTAACAGCCAGTTCGCCGTACGCAACGGAACGGGTATTCAGAACGGAACTTTCGACCTTAAAGGAAAGGCTCAGATTGTCGGTGGCAAGAACCAGTCGACGTATTATCTCGGTGGTCTGTCGGGTGCCGCAGGCACGTTCCTCTCCGGATTTGACGTGAAAAACGCCGGAAGCGGAACTTGGATTGTAGGTTCGGCAAACACGGACGAGACATTCGACGGTGTCATTGACGGTCGTTCCCAAAAAGGTCAGGACGGAACGACGAGCATAGAGAAGGTCGGTTCGGGCGACTGGCGCCTCACCGGAAAGAACATATACAAGGGTACGACCCAGATTCGCGGCGGCCGTCTTGTCGTGAACGGTAACAACAGCGGTGCCGGAGCATATACTGTCAATGCCAACGCCACGCTGGCCGGTAAGGGAACAGTGGGCGGAGCAGTGTCAGTGAAGGGTGAAGGAACCGTATATGCCGGCGACACGCTCATAGACGGCAGCACTCTTACACTGGCCAAGACTCTCAATGTGGCAACAGGCGGTAAGGTAAGCATCCCCGTTTCGGCCACAGCATGCAACTCGCTCACCCTTAAAGGCAACATGACGATAGGCGAGGGCGTGGCTCTTGTGCTTGCCGAAGACGGACTGGACAAGGCTCCGTACGACGCAACGGTTTATCAGGTGCTCAACCTTGCTGGCGGAACCATCACCGGAACATTCTCTGAAATCATTCCCGCAACGCCCGGTGAGGGCCAGACTTGGGACCTTTCTTCTCTCTATACCGACGGAACCATCAAGGTTGTAGGAGGCGAGAAGAATCCCGGCAGTGGCGAAGACCCGAACCCCGATGACCCGGTAGGCGAGACAAAGACAGCTCTGCTTACATGGGGCAACATGACTCCCGGGTCGTATGACGGTGAACATTCCAACAACATGCTTACCGGAACGGAGGGTGACGATGCCGAAGGCTTCTCGCTCGTTGTTACCGGCAATCTTGCAAAGAACTTTTCTGCTGCCGACAAAATAAACGTGGAGTATAACGGTCAGACGCTTACCCGCACGACAATCAAGCTGTCGAACGGTGCCGAGGAGAGCGTGTTCATGCCCGAAGGAGCCAAGGCTACGAAGATTACCCTGTGGAGCTACACCAACGTGACAACGCCCAACCGCACGTCATATTGGTCGAATGTAGCCGGAACGGCATACACAGAGGAGAACTCCGTGATACTTGCCCCGACGAAAGACACGGCCAATCCCAATAAGGTGTCGTTCGACCTGAACAACGTAGAGGATGTCGTGACATTCAAGAACACCGGTGAGCAACAGTGTGTCATCATCGGTCTTGAATATCACTATGGCGGCGGTACCGACGGTATAAGCACCGTTGTTGGTGGCGACAATACTCCGGTATGCGTGGAATACTACACCATCTCAGGTGAGCGTGTGGCCACTCCGGGCAAGGGCATGTACATCATGCGTGCCAAAACAGCCACAGGCAAGACGATAACACGTAAGGTTGTTCTCTGACAGTACGGTCATTATGTAAACTGTCGGGGGATTTGTTTCCTGATGGTTTGTTGAGATAAAGGTCGCTCCTAAGCATAACTTGCAATCAGAAAGTTTCAATTTGATTTTTTGAATGTGGTTATGTTTGGGAGTGATTTTTTATTAAGCTCAAATCTGATACTGATTTGTGGTAAACATTTTCAATACAATAGAAATTACATGATAACGAGAGAGCGGCTGAAAGGGGCATATAGTGAGGGAGAGGCATTGGCTATATATAAAGAGGTGAAGCCCGAAGGAGACTTTATCGGCTTCTGTAGTAAATACATGTATGATGAAGACAGTCTGGTGGTACGCAATGCTTTGTGGGGACTGACTAAGGCTGGCAACAGCGAGATAAGGGAGCTTCAACCTTTGAAGGACAGCCTTATCACCCTTGCCATGACTACGGACAATTCTTCCATCCGCAGGTTGTCGCTTAATTTGGTGGAACGAATGAAGATGGAAAAGGACGAAGTGAGAACTGACTTTCTTGATTTCTGTATGGAGCATATGGTTGATGTGCGGGAATATCCCGGCATCCAGTCGCTCTGCATGAAACTTGCTTTTAGGATGTGCGCCTTTTTCCAGGAGCTGGCGGGCGAGATGTTCCGCATCGTAAGTACGATGGAAATGGAGTATTACAGTCCTGCTGTGAGGAGTGTAAGAAACAGAATTCTCAAAGGAAAAATGAAATGAGGAGCAAGGCGGAATAAAGGTTGGGCGGAATAAAAATGAAGCCGTATTTTTTGTATAAGGCAATGTCATAAAGGAAATCTGCATGAAGTCACCATAAAAAATTACGCCCGAAATGAGCTATAAAGAAATCCGACCAATCATATTTTTGGCCGGATTTCTTTTAACATGCAGCTCCTTTGTAGTGGAGACTGTTAATGTAAATCATCAAATCTGATTTGGATATTGTCGTATTATTCAGGTCAATGACTTGTTTAGAAGTTGAAGTTTACACCAAACTCAAGGTCTGTGTTGTCAATACCGAAGCCGAAAGCATTTCCTTTTCCAGCCTTTTCGTTTGCAGCAGCATAACCCAAATAACCGAGCTTTGCGATAAGGTCAACTTTCTCCGATACAGCCAGCTTCACACCGGGACGTATTCCGATGCCCCAAACGGTGCCTTCAGCATCGGCAGTATAGAAATCGAAGGTCAGACCACCGTCAACAAAGAAAGAGGCAATGCCGGTCTTTGCAAATGTATAACGTGCATAAGGGGCAACATTGATGATGGCAATCGTATTGTCTGTCTTTTCAAAATCAGCATTGGCGTTTGTAGAAGTGTATCCCAACTGTATTCCTACAGCCCAATTCTCGTCAAGATTGTAGCCGATTTCGGGTTTGATGGAAAATGAGGTTGAGGTTTTGGCACCGTCATAAGGCTTTATTGACTGGAATCCGAACGAACCACCAACGTAAACCTGTGCACTTGCTGCTAATGAAGCAACCATCATTACTGCGGCTAAAATAAACTTTTTCATAATTCTTTAGTTTTAATTGTGAAACAATGTTTGTTATTATGTGTGCAAAAATACATAATAGTTCAACACAAGCAAAAAATATTCAGGTAAAAAACAGGTAGGAATGGCACTTTCTTGACATATGGATATAAAAAAGGTAAAAATAGAAAAATAGTTCATTATTATGGAATTATTTGTTTAATTTTGTATATACATACGTGAACATAATTATATATAACGATATACGAAATGGCAGACAATCGTAAAATGGAGTGGAAAACGCTCAAGAGTGAGTATATCATTCGGCGTCCGTGGCTCACTGCCCGTCGTGATACGGTAGAGCTACCGACGGGAGTAGTCAACGATGAGTATTATGTATTGGAATATCCTGACTGGGTAAATGTGATAGCGGTGACGGCCGACGGGCGTATGGTGCTTGTGCGGCAGTACCGCCATGCTTTGGGGCAGACATGTTTCGAGATTGTGGCCGGGGTGATGGAAGAGGGCGAGAACCCGATGGATGCCGCGCGCCGTGAGTTGCTTGAGGAGACAGGCTACTCGGGAGGAGTGTGGCGTGAGCTGATGGTTGTGTCGCCGAATTCAAGCACTTGTACCAATGTAACCCACTGTTATCTGGCTACGGGGGTGGAACTCACCGCCGGCCAGCATCTTGACGAAACGGAAGATATTGATGTTTTCCTGTTCGGTAAAGGCGAAGTGCGGTCCATGCTTGAGCGCGGAGAGATAAAGCAGGCGCTGATGGCAGCTCCATTGTGGAGATATTTTGCAGAGAACAAATAAATAACCAATATAAGAATGATGAACAACAGAAAACTTTTCTTGTCTTTGACATTTGCCTTCGCGGCAGGCGCGATGGCACAAACAGCAGGCGGAGGATTGTCTCCGCAGATTATCAGTGAGATACAGAAGTCGCAGAAGATGTGTGCCGGCAGCCGTGCCCTGGCCAATGCGATGGCATCCAACTCCATCGACAACCTGGCTTTGAACCATGCCAACGCGGGTGAACTTGACACATATTTCAGCATTGAGACCCCCAAACAGTCAATCACAGACCAGCAGAGCTCGGGCCGTTGCTGGATGTTCAGCGGTTTCAACGTTCTGCGTTCCAACTTTGCGCAGCGTACAGACACGCTAACTGTCGACCTGTCTCACGGCTATCTCTTCTTCTGGGACCAGTTGGAGAAGGCCAATCTCTTCCTTCAGGGGGTTGTAGACACGGGTAAGAAGCCTATGGATGACCCGCGTGTGCAGTTCTTTTTCAAGAATCCCATCAGCGACGGAGGCACATTTTGCGGTGTTGCCGACCTTGTAGACAAGTACGGACTTGTGCCCAAATCGGTAATGCCCGAGACTTATTCGAGCGACAACACGAGCCGCATGGCACGTCTGATATCGTCAAAACTGCGTGAGTCCGGTCTGAAACTGCGCAAGATGGTGGCCGACGGGAAGAAGCAGGCAGACATAAACAAGGAGAAGACGGCGATGCTTTCCACCGTTTACCGCATGCTGTCGATGACCATAGGCGAGCCGCCCACGGAGTTCACCTACGCGTTCAAGGACAAGAACGGGCGCGCCGTGGGCGAGGCAAAGAAATACACTCCCATGACGTTCCGCAACGAAGTGGTGGGTACGGAGCCTATTAACGGCACGTTCATCATGGCCATGAACGACCCGCGCCGCGAGTATTACAAGACGTACGAGGTGGAGTACGACCGCCATACATACGACGGACACAACTGGAAATACATCAACTTGCCCATGGAGGACATAGAGCGCATGGCCATTGCCTCGCTCAAGGACGGGCGGAAGATGTACAGTTCTTATGATGTGGGCAAGATGCTCGACCGCAAGCGCGGCTATGCCGACACTGAGAATTATGATTACGGCAGTCTGTTCGGCACGACGTTCGGCATGAACAAGGCCGAGCGCATCAGCACGTTTGACAGCGGCTCCACGCACGCCATGACGCTGACGGCCGTTGATCTTGATGCCGAAGGCAAGGCAACGAAGTGGAAGGTGGAGAACAGTTGGGGCGCATCGTGGGGGCAGAATGGCTGTCTGATAATGACAGACCGCTGGATTCGCGAATACATGTTCCGTCTTGTGGTTGACAAGAAGTACGTTCCCGCAGACATTCTGAAGATGAGCGAGCAGAAGCCCGTCATGGTTATGCCCGAGGATCCTCTGTTCCTGGAGGACAAGTAAAGAGGGTGTATCAAAATACAAAGGAGACAACTTGTAGGGACATATTCTTGTATTTGTCCATCAAGCAGGCCTTGAATATCAATACGTTACGGACGGACAAATACAAGAATATGTCCCTACCAAGTTCCATGTAGCCATTTTGATACACCATCTCTTCGTTATCAACTTCTTTTCAGCCTCAAACTGTTCAGCACAACGCTGACACTGCTCATTGCCATGAGCGCGCTTGCCCACATGGGAGTTATCTGGAAGCTTGTTATATTATATAAAGCACCGGCCGCAAGCGGTATGCACACAATGTTATATATAAAGGCCCAGAAGAGATTCTGGTGAATCATGCCCACCGTTTTCCTTGACAGTTCGATGGCTTCGGGTATGCGCCGCAGGTCGTTTCCCATCAGTGTGACCTGCGCCACATCCATGGCCACGTCGGTACCTTGGCCCATCGCTATGCTTGCATCGGCGGCTGCAAGTGCCTGACTGTCGTTTATTCCGTCGCCAATCATGGCCACCTTGTGCCCTTCATGCTGCAGCTTTCTCACCAGATTCTCCTTATCCTGCGGCATAACGCGGCTCTGCCAATGGCTTATTCCCGCCTCACGGGCAATCTGCGACACGGCTTCCTCGTTGTCACCGCTCATCATGTAAACCTCAATGCCGGCCTTTTGCAACTCCCTTACGGCCTCGTGTGCGTTGGGTTTCAGCCGTTCGTGCCGTCCGTTTTCATCCGCCGGCATGGTCAGGGTGCCCGTCTTGTCTATCACGATGGAGTCAATTCCGCGCAGGCTTTCCAGCGCTGTGGCATCTTTGATGAGAATATTCCGCTTTGCGGCTTTGCCTATGCCGACCATCAGTGCCGTGGGAGTGGCCAGTCCCATGGCGCACGGACAGGCAATCACCAGCACCGATACGGCCGAGAGCAGTGCATGGGGCAGGGCGGCCATGCCTCCGAAAACAAGCCATGATACGAACGTAATTATGGATATGGCGGCCACCGCCGGTACAAAGACCATGGCTATGCGGTCGGTTATTCTCTGTACGGGAGCCTTTGAACCCTGCGCCTCCTGCACCATCTTGATGATGTTGGCGAGCACGGTTCCTGTCCCCACCTTCTCGGCACGGAATCTGAATGTGCCGCTTTTCACTATTGTTCCGGCGAGCACTTTGTCTCCCTTGTCTTTGCTTACGGGCCGCGCCTCGCCGCTGATCATGCTTTCGTCTATTTCCGGCAGGCGTGCCGCAGTGCTGTCGCCGCGTCCGGTTTCCGTTGCCACCACCACGCCGTCGACGGGAATTTTCTCCCCCGGTCTCACCTCTATCGTGTCTCCCGGCTGCAGAGCCGACAGCGGTGCGTCGGTCACAATGCCTCCGTCTACGAGATGAGCCGTCTTCGGTGCCAGCTCCATCAGCGAGCGGATGGCCGATGCCGTGCCGCGTTTGGCGCGTTCTTCGAGCAGGCGTCCGGTCAGAACGAAGGTGACAATCATCACCGAAGCGTCGTAATACGTGTGCCATTCTATGCCGCGCGTGCCCCAATAGCTTTCGCCCCAAAACGTGTTGAACACGCTGAATGCGAACGAGATGGCCGTGCTCAGTGCCACGAGTGTGTCCATATTGGCGGTGAAATGCCGCAGCTGCCGCCATGCCGAGGTGTAGAACTGCCTGCCGCAGTATGCCATGTTGGCCATGGCAAGCAGCATCATTGTTTGGTTGGCCGTGTCGGTTGAGCCTGTATTTATCCATCCCATGCCCACCGCCATGACGAGTATAGCAAGCGTCCACGACACAGCCACCTTCCTTTGCAGCATGGTGAGGGCGCGCCGTTCGATGGCCTCCACGTTGCGGTCTTCCTCGATAACCATGTCATATCCTATGCCACTCAGTTCTCCTTTCATCTGTTCGGGCGTTATCACATTCCCGTCATACTCAACGAGAACCGTACGTGCCGGCAGGTTGACGGCTGCCGAAGCCACGCCTTTCAGTGACGACAGCTTCCTTTCCACGTTGCCCGCACATCCTGCGCACATCATGCCGAGCACAGCTATTGTTTTCTTTTCCATAACATTTTTTGTTTTATCAGACTGCAAAGTTAGCCAATACAGGCTGCAAAACAGTTGCAAACTCAGTTAAATTTGCAAGAAGATACTAACGCCCGGCTGT
>NZ_URNN01000049.1 GCF_900549175.1 uncultured Prevotella sp.
TTTAGTGATTGAGTGTACCGGTGTTTACTACCGGCTGTGCCGACTCGTCGCCGCAGAGCACCACAAGCAGATTGCTCACCATGGCCGCTTTCTTGTCATCGTCCAGTTCAACGATGTCTTCGTCAGCCAGCTTGTTCAAGGCCATCTTCACCATCGACACGGCTCCCTCCACAATCTTTTCGCGGGCCATGATTATGGCTGAGGCCTGCTGGCGGCGCAGCATGACGGCGGCTATCTCAGGGGCATATGCCAGATAGTTGATGCGTGCCTCTACAATTTCTATGCCTGCCATGGCCAGACGCTCGCTGAGTTTCTCTTCCAGTTGGGTGTTTATCTCCTCGCCACCGCTGCGCAGTGTGAGTTCGTTGCTGTCGTTGCCGGTGTCGTCGTAGGCATAGAGTGAGGCCACCTGCCGCAGTGCGGCGTCGCTTTGTGTGCGTACGAAGTTTTCGAGGGCGTTCATTATTCCTGTCAGCGACGACGAGCCGATGGTGGCCTGGTTGCTTTGGCCGTTGCCTGACTGTGCCATTGTCTGTGAGTCGATTTCAAACATAGCCTTGTACGTGTCCCGCAATTTCCACACCAATATCAGGCCTATCATGATCGGGTTGCCGGTCTTGTCGTTCACCTTTATCGGCTCTACGTCTATGTTGCGTGAGCGGAACGACACCTTCTTCACGGTGAGGAACGGGTTAAGCCAGAAATAGCCTGTCTTCGTGAACGTGCCCCTGTATTCTCCGAAGAGCACCATCACGCGGCCTTCGCCCGGCTCCAGCATCACGAATCCGCACCATAATATGATGGTGGCTATGAGTGTCACGACTCCGCCGGCAACGTAAAATCCGGTCAGATTGTTGTCGAGGATGGCGCCATATACGATGGCGGCAATGGCTGCAACGTTGAGAATGATGTTGACAAACAGCATCAGAAAGCCGTTGAGCGTTGTTCCGTTGAATGTAAATTCTTTCTTTTCCATAATTCCATTGGGTTTTAGTTTGATATCATTTTGATATCGCAAAAATATATCTTTCCGCTTGAATTACAATGTTTTCCGTATTTTATTTAAGATTATTTAAGAGTGGCGTACGGCTGGGCATGGACGGCCGATGATAGTTGCCGTAATTCAAAATCTTTATCCTGCCGGTGCGGAATCTCGCGATTTTTATTTAATTTTGCACATCAGCGTTTCTCTAAATGATATGAATACAACAGAAAACCTTGCAGACAAGAAGATAGCCGTGCTGCTGTCCGGCGGTGTGGACAGTTCAGTGGTGGTTTACGAACTGGCGCAGAAAGGCCTGACACCCGACTGCTTCTATATAAAGATAGGTCCGGAGGAAGAGTCGGAATGGGACTGCACGAGTGAAGAAGACCTCGAGATGGCCACGGCAGTGGCGTCACGTTACGGTTGTCGGCTTGAGGTGGTTGACTGCCACCGCGAATACTGGGACGGTGTGACACGCTACACCATGGATAAGGTGCGGGCCGGCTTCACACCAAATCCCGACGTGATGTGCAACAGGCTCATCAAGTTCGGGGCTTTTCACGAGAAACGCGGTCACGACTACGACCTTATTGCCACAGGGCATTATGCCTGCACCGAAATTGACGGTGAAGGCCGCAAATGGCTTGTCACCAGTCCGGACCCCGTGAAGGACCAGACCGACTTTCTCGCCCAGATATACGACTGGCAGCTGCGTAAGGCGCTTTTCCCCATAGGCCATTATGTCAAGAACGAGGTGAGGGAGATTGCCGAGCGTGAGCATCTGATAAATGCCCGCCGCAAGGACTCGCAGGGCATCTGTTTTCTCGGCAAGATAAACTACAATGACTATCTGCGCCGTTATCTCGGCGAGAATCCCGGCGATGTGCTCGAACTGGAGACGGGAAAGCCGATAGGGCGTCACCGCGGTCTGTGGTTTCACACTATCGGCCAGCGTCATGGCTTGGGCTTCGGCGGCGGTCCGTGGTACGCCGTCAAGAAAGACGTGGCGGCCAACATCCTCTATGTCAGTCATGGTTTTGAACCGCGCACGGCCTACCGGCAGGATTTTCCCATCTGCGACTTCCACTTCCTCACCGTACCGGTGGAGATGCACCGGGTGACATTCAAGATACGTCATACGGCGGGTTACCATCCCGCCATTCTCGAACCGCAGGGCGACGGCCGCTATGTCGTGCATGCCGAACAGCCCATGCAGGGGGTGGCTCCGGGACAGTTCTGCGTGGTCTACGATGAGCATCACCACCGCTGTTACGGTTCGGGAGAGATAACGGTGTGATTTGTCTTGAAGTTTCCGTTGACTTTCAGCTTCTTTTTCTTGTCATTCCATGTGAATGTTGTCAGACTGTAGTCACCTTTTTCAAAGTCATATCCGTCGCCGGCATCCCTATAGAGTGTGAAAGACGCATCGGCTCCGGGGTAAACCAATACGGTAACCGGTTTGTCTGTCTGTGCCGCGGAATACTCCACAACCTCTGAGACAGGAATGATGCTTCCGGCCCTGACGTATAGCGGCAGACGGTCTATCGGGGTTTCCACTTCCATCCATTGTCCGCCGTCGTAAGCCTTGTTGGTCCAGTAGTCAATCCACCTGTTGCCTTTGGGCAGATAAACCTTGCGCATTGTGGTTTCCGATGCCGGACGTGTGACGGGGCATACAAGGAATGAACCGAACATGAACTCATCCTTCAGGTCGTATACCGTCTCGTCGTCAGGATAGTCGAAAGCGAGCATACGTACCATTGAATAACTGTTCATGGTTTGTTGTGCCGCCATGCTGTATATATAAGGCAGGAGTGTGTATCTGAGATTTATCATCTTCAGTATGGCGTCATAATAGGGAGTGCCCGGCTCGCCAAACTGCCATATCTCGCGCGGAGTGTCACTGCCGTGGCTGCGCAACATGGGCAGGAACGTGCCCCATTGGAACATGCGCGTGTAGTATTCCTTGTAAGCGTCGTCATCCGCTCCGCGCTGAAACTCTCCGGTATAGAACCACCGGCGCCCGTCGTTGCGCACGAAGAACGACCCTATATCCACCGTCCAATACGGATTGCCCGTGGCCATATAGTTCAGTCCGGCCGGAATCTGCTGCCTGAATGACTCCCACGAAGCATGCGTGTCGCCGTTCCATACCACGGTGGCATAACGCTGCTGGCCGGCATAACCGCTTCTGGTGAGGTTGAGAACCCGTTTGCCGGCATCGGTCAGACGTTGGTTTTCATACAATCCCCGGGAGTGGTAAAGCGAGTACAGACTGCTGCGCTCCGCGCCGAGTGCATCGCTCAGTATGTCCTTGTTGAGCTGCCACCGGCGTTCGTGGTCATCCCATCCGTACGGTTTGCCGCCGGCAGGTTCCGGTATCTTGTTCCAGTCGCCGTCAAGCGGTTCGCTGCTGTCGCACCACCATGCGTCAAAACCGTTGGAGAAAAACTCGTCGTCCGCATATTTCCAGTAATGTTTGCGTGCTTCCGGGTTGAAGGCATCATACACCGAGTGTTCGAGCATATATCCCCTTTCACGGAAATCTCGTTCCTGCGGACAGTATTGAGGGTTTGGCCATATGCTCACCATCAGCTTGGCATGCATGGCATGTATCGAATCGGCAAGAGCCTTCGGGTCGGGATAAAACTTGCGGTTCATCTTCATATATCCCCATCCTTCGGGCCAATAGTTCCAGTCCTGCACAATCATGTCAACCGGAACATGCCTGCGGCGATATTCGCGCAAGGTGTTGATAAGGTCATCCGACGAGACATACCGTTCTTTCGACTGTATATAACCGAAGGCATACAGTGGCAGAAGCTGCACGTTGCCGGTGAGATGGTGATATCCGGCCACCACATCTTCCATTCTTCCGCCATGGATAAAATAGTAGTCAAGTTGTTGTGCCGCCTCCATCTGCATCGTGAAGCTGCTGTTGTCTGAAGTGAATTTCATGGCACAACCGGCGTCGAACAACAGTCCGTAGCCTTGTGGTGACAGCAGTACGGGGACGGTCACTTTCAGATTGTGCTGTGTGAGATAGAGGGTCTTGCCGAGAAGATTCATATAGTCTTCCATGTGGGCACCCAATCCGTACAGTGCTTTTGTACCTTCGCATGAGAAACGGGAAATGTACCGGGTGCTTCTGCCCACGGTGTCGCGGCGGACAATGTCCTTTACGGTAACCTTCCCGTTGGCAGTCTCCTCCATACGGGCGGTACGGTCATCGTATACTATGTGTTCACTGACCACAGGTTCGGCACGTCTGCCCGATTCTTTCAGCAGCAGCTTTCCTGTCTTGCGGTCTGTAAACGATATGGCTTCCGTGGCATTGTCAATCCTTACGACAAGATCGGAAGAGGAGAGAACGCGGCATCCTACCACGTTCTTCTCCTTCACTTTTACCTTTTGTCGTGTATAGACACAGATTCCCGTATTGTTGCCTTTCAGTTCTCCGCCATCATTCCATTGCACCCTTACGATGGACGGAGTTATGAACTCCACTTCCACTGCCTGTACATTGAATATGACGGCCGACAGAAAAGCGATGGTAGCAAAGACTCTCTTCATCCCAACATTTTTATTTTACTTCCCACCAGTCGAAATTGAAGAGGTTGCGTTTTTGCCTGTCGCTCCCCTTGAACACGAAATAAAGGTCGTGAACTCCCTTGCATTTGGTGAGGCCGGTAGTGAACTCCTTGTACTTGAACTTGGTGTTGGGAACATTTATTATGCCTGCAATCCATCCGTCGACGGCATCGAGACGAACCTCTATTTTTCCTCCATAAAGATGGGCTGAGCATGAAGCAGTCAGAGTTGAGGCACCTTTGCCGAAGTCTACACCACGCACAAGGATATACTCACCGTCATCGATATCGGTGACAAAGAGGGTGGGGTTCCACGGCCCTGAAGGGTTCTCGCGTGTGGTTTTCAGCCCGTATCCCCATGCCATGGTCTCGGCTTCCACGCGGCGGTAGGGGTTGAACGTGCCCACTTGCCTGAGTGTACAGTCTTGGAAATAAGGCAGCTCCTGTATCGTTCCGTCGGCGTTGTATGTCATTTCTGCCACTGACACGGAGCGGCGTTCGGCATGGCGGCTCGTTTCAAGGCGGAAGATGTCGTAGTTGAGGCCGAAACAGTACGACCTGCCCTTGTAGTCGATGATGCCCGGATGGTTTCCGCGGGTGCGCGGGGTGTGGTCCATGATATGGCCTTTATACTCCCATGGGCCGGTGGGCGACTTGCTCATGGCATACCCGATGCCCTCGGGACAGCATGTGGAGGCGAAGGCAAGATAGTAGTTCTTCTCGCCGCGGGCGTTCTTTCTTGCCCAGAACCACGGCCCCTCCTGATAGTCCTTTATCTTGTCCATCTGCATGATTCCGCCGTCGGTGGAAACCATGTCCTCGTTCAGCTTTATGCAATAGGCATGCGGATTGCCCCAGTACATGTATGCCTGACCGTCATCGTCGATAAACACCGACGGGTCAATGTCGTACCAATGTTCCTTCTGCCACACCAGCGGTTTGCCGAGCGGGTCTTTGAACGGTCCGAAGGGTGAGTCGGCCACGAGCACACCGATGCCGTGTCCGTGGATGGGGCAGTACATGTACCACTTACCGTTGCGTTCCACCACACATTCGGCCCATGCTCCGTTGTTTCCCTTATACCACCCGAAGTCTTTCAGCGATGCCACCGCTCCATGGTCCTGCCAGTTCACCATGTCGGTAGACGTATACAGCAGCCAGTCTTTCATGACAAAGCCCTCGGCATTGTCTTCGTCGTGTGTCGTGTACAGATATACAGTGTCGCCATGCACGTAAGGTGCCGGATCGGCGGTGTATTTTGTCTGTATGACAGGCATGTTGATTGTCTCCTGTGCCGATACCGCCATTACGGCGGCAATGGCAAATGCTGTTGTAATTGTCCTTTTCATTGTCTGAATGTCTGTTTATGTTTATTTTATAAGCTGTCTTTGTCTTATTGCATTATTGTCATCACGAATCCTCCGCGCTCCCTGCATGTTATCTTGTTCGGGATGCGTCCCTTTCCAGTCTTTATGCTCCACGGCTTGCCGTCGGCAAAGAGGGTGTACTTGCCTTTCGGCAGGAAAGATGTGTCGAACGTTATGGTCTGCGGTTCGTCCTTGCCGTTGATACCGGCAATATACCATGTACTGCCGTTGCGGCGGGCCATCACCACCGACTCGCCGGGATATCCGGCCAACAGCCGCGTTTCGTCCCACACGGTGGGCAGGGTGCTCATAAAGTCTTTTACCTGTTGGGGTTGTGAGAGATAGCTTTCCGGCTTGTCGGCCCAATGAAGCAGAGGCGATTCGAAAAGCACCGGAAGCGCCAGCTCGTGTGCGTTTGACGTGATGTGCGGATGCTGCGAGTCGGAGAAAGTGCACGGAGTATAGTCCATGGGGCCTATAACGTTGCGTGTGAAAGGCAGTGTGGCGTTGTGGGCCGCCGCCTTGCCGGTCAGTGTGGCATTGTTGTTGTACCACTCGGCTCCGTACACGGCTTCGACTGTCATCAGGTTGGGATAGGTGCGTTGCCATCCGCGCGGAATGGTGGCACCATGGAAGTTGACCATCAGATGGTGTTTCGCGGCACATTCCAGCAGGTCGATGCAATACTCCATCGTCTCCTGTTTGTCGCCGGCAAAGAAGTCTATCTTTACTCCGGCCACTCCTTGCTTCTCAAGCCACGCAAACTCGCGTTCGCGGTTTTCGGGAGCGTTGAGCCTGTTGTGGGGGCCGGGCGCTCCCCATTCCTTCAGCCATGCCGTAGAGGAGTTGTACCATAACAAAGGTTTGACGCCTTTGCCGAGGGCATAACGGATGGCGTCCTCCACGTTGCCGCCGTTTTTCATTTCATCCCATTCTGCGTCAATAAGTACATACGGCCATCCCATCTCCACAGCCAAGTCAACGTATTCTTTTACTATACGGTAGTCGTTGGAGCCGTGGTTGTACGCCCAGTATATCCACGCCACGCTGCCCGGTTTGAGCCATGACGTGTCGCCGATGCGGTTTGGCTCGCTGACATCCGTGACCAGTGTTGAGGCCACCACGTCCTGCAGGCTGCCTACTATGACCACACGCCATGGTGAAGTCCATTGTCCGGTAACGGTCTGCATGTTCTCGTCAGGCACCACGCGGTATTCTTCTTTGTTTCTGTCGTTGAAGAGTGACGATGCGCTGTTGTGTCTTCCGATGCCGGCTTCTGTAATCAGGGCATATATGTTGCCGGCAGACTGGAGCAACGCGGGATATCCCCATCTCTTGTTGTCCGACCCGCCTGTTGCGGTGAGCGGAAAAAACTCTTCGTACGGTTCGGTCCATTTCTGCATCCAGCGTTTCGTTCCCTCGGGTATGGTATACGTTGTCAGTTCTTCAGTGGCTCGCGTGTGATGCAGACTGTCAATAATGTATCTGAAGGCCACACCGTCGTTGTAAACCCTCACCTGTAGCTTCATCGTGCGCCCGATATCATCAACGAAGTTATATGTGACTTCGGTTGCCTTGTTGGAGCACCGGCGGCGTTTGCCGCCGGTCATTTCGTATGTGTCTTCATGTGTGCGGGGTGTTGTCATGCCCCTGAGTATGATGTTTCTGCCTCCTCCGTCTTGGGTGAACAATCCTATTGACGGTATGGACAACACTTCAACTTTGTTGTCACCATTGCCGTATGTAATGGAAAAACCGCTACCGCACTTTTCCCATTGTATGTTTCCGCCGGGTGATTCAATGTCTTTCCATTCCTTTATGTTGGCTGTTGCCGTAAGTGTCATCAGCACTGACAATGCGATTGCTATTCTTTTTCTCATATTGTTGATAGTCGGTTATACAGAATGTGTTTATGTGTGCAAAATTATAACAAAAACACATCAGTGACTATTCAATATGTCTCAAATACTTTGGTATTTTGTATGTTTGAGTGAGAAAAAGCGGGAGTTATACACCCTCATCTTTAGTTCCAATTACTGGTTATATCCCGAAGACGCGGCTGACATTGACATTCGTCACCTCGGCGATGGTATCTTCACTCACGCCGTAGCACTCGGCCAGACGGTGCAACACGTGGCGTACGAAGGCACTCTCGTTGCGCTGTCCGCGCATGGGCACCGGAGCCATGTAGGGGCTGTCGGTCTCGAGCACTATGCGGTCGAGAGGTACACAGGCCGGCAACACTTCGGGCAGGTGTGACTTCTTGAATGTGAGCACACCGCCGATGCCAAGCACAAAGCGGTCGAAGCGCAACAGTTCCGCCGCCTCGCGGTCGTTGCCGGTGAAACAGTGGAACACGCCGCCGGGCAGGTCCTTCTCGTAATTACGCAGCAGAGCCACCATCTCGTTCTGTGCCTTGCGGCAGTGTATCATGAGCGGCTTGCGCGTTTCTACCGACCAGCGTACCTGTTCCTCGAAAGCCTCAAGCTGTTCGTGTTCAAACTCGCGGCTCCAATAGTAGTCAAGTCCCACCTCGCCAATGGCGATGAAACGGTCATCGACCATCGGGCGCATGGCTGACAGCACGTCGCGCCAGTCGGCTTTCACCTCCTCAGGGTGCAACCCTATCATGGGGTAGGCATAACCCGGATATCGGGCGCAGACGTTAAGAACGGTATTCACCGATTGCAAGTCGATTGCGGGCAGGAATATGCTGCTCACTCCTGCCTCACGGGCGCGGGCCACCACTTCGTCGCGGTCGGCATCAAACTCGGTGCCGTCAAGATGGGCGTGGGTATCAATGAAATTCATATCTTTATATATATATATTAGGAGTTAAAGGGAGTTAAAGGAGTTATCGCTTCCTGCGGTCGCTCAGGAGTTAAAGCCAATACCGGCGTAAAGAATTCGATTGGACGTATTCTTGTCTACACCCAATTCTGATATAAACCAATTATTCATGACCAAATCATACTTTATGTTGGTATTGGCTTTAACTCCTTAGCGACCGTAGGGAGCGATAACTCCTTTAACTCCCTTTAACTCCTAAAAGAAACTCCTAAAAAACTACTTCTCCCTTTTAAGCAAAGCCGCCATGAACGCGCGAAGCTGCGCTTTGCGCTCGTCCGACACGGCTACACTGGCAAGACTCTTTTCGCTCTCGGCAAAATAATGGTTTATGCGTGTCTCACAAAGCTCACGTATGCCGAGTTGGTTGTAGATGGCGGTGACAGCCGCAATCTTTTCGGCGCGGTCAAAGTCACGGGCAGAAATCCAACGTTCAAGTTCGGCGCGCTGACGGTCGTCGGCACGCTGCATGGCATTGATGAGCATATAAGTCTTCTTGTTCGATGTAATGTCGCCGCCGATGGCCTTTCCGAAAACTTTCGGGTCGCCATAGACGTCAAGCAGGTCATCCTGCAACTGGAACGCCAGACCGAGCTGCTCGCCGAACTTGTAAAGCAGGTCGGCATCTTCGGCGGGGGCGTCGGCCAGTATGGCACCTATCTTCATGGCGCAGGCCAGGAGCACACTTGTTTTGAGACGTATCATCTCTATATACTCTTCTTCGGTTACATCTTTGCGGCACTCAAAGTCCATGTCGTACTGCTGGCCCTCGCCAATCTCGAGTGCCGTCTCCGTGAAGAGGTCGAGAACGGGCTTCAGCTTGTCAGCATCGCATTGTGCCATGCGCTGATATGCCACCACGAGCATAGAGTCGCCCGAGAGTATGGCCGTATTGGCGTTCCACTTGCGGTGTACGGTGGGCACTCCGCGGCGCACGTCGGCATTATCCATCAGGTCGTCGTGCAGCAGTGTGTAGTTGTGGTATGTTTCAAGGGCGCAGGCCGGCATGAGTATGTGTTCGGGGTCATCCTTGTACATATTGTATGCCAGCAGCATCAGCACAGGACGTATGCGTTTGCCTCCGATGGAGAGCACGTATCTGATGGGTTCGTATATGGACTCCGGTTTACGGTCGTATGTCAGACCATCGATAAACTCGTTCACCTTGTTCAGGATTTCCTTTGGTGTCAACATGTCTTTTAAGATTTATGAATAAATAAAATGTTATTATTGGCTACAACTTGAACACTACCGGTATGCGGACCATTGTGCGGCAGGGCTTGTCGTTCTGCATGCCGGCTTTCCATGCCGGCATAGTCCGCAATACACGCAGTACCTCGCGGTCGCAGTTCGGTTCGAGCGAGGCCACAATCTTCAAGTCGGAGATACTGCCGTCGGTGCCCACGACAAACTGTACCATCACCTTGCCCTGCACCCTGCGCCGTCGCGCCGACTCGGGATATTTGAGATTGCGCGTGAGCCACCGCATAAACTCCACGGGGCCGCCGGGAAACTCCGGCAGCTGTTCGACGATGCGGAAGTTTAGGGGATTGTCTTTAAGTTCGGGATTGAGTATCGGCGGCATCTCCTTGGTATCGTCAGGACGCGGCGGCTCGAATTTTGTCATCTCCAACAGCTTGTCGGCATCACCGTCGGTGTCGCGCCCCTTCTCGTCGGGCATTGCCACTTCCATGTTGTCATCCTGAACCTTCAGGCGGTCGGCCACCGGCTGCTCATGACGGGCCTCGGGCATTTTTACGGGTACGGGAAGTGCCAATGGTATCATGTCATCCTTGTGGCGCAGGTTGTCAAGCATGCTCAAGTCGGTGTCTATAGCACTGCTGTCATCGGCAGAATATTCGAAAGCGACAAAAAGAGTTGTCAGCACCACAGTAAGTGACAGGAGAAACCTCGTGGTCCTCTTGTCTTCCAAATCGGCCTTTTTACTCTTTTTAATCTCCATTCACTTTATAATATTCACCGGTAATTTGCGTTATAATATTGTGAATATAACGATTTGCTGCTACAAAATTAGCGCAGATATTTGAAAAAAGGCGTATCTTTGCCGACAAAATAGTTTAAATAGATGAAAAAAGTCGTTTTTGCCATATTTTTCACTTTGTTTTCCGTCATGACACAAGCACAGGAGGGCCGTACCGATTACAATTTTCTCAGGCTGCCTGTGAGTGCTCATGCCGCGGCATTGGGTGGTGACAACATTACGATAATAGAAGACGACCCTACGATGATATTCCACAACCCGTCGCTTATAACCTCTGTCAGTGACAAGTCAATCAACCTGAACTATATGACATATATGGAGGGCGTGAAGACGGCCAGTGCCTCGTTTGTGAAGACGGCCGGCGAGAAAGCCACCTGGGGGGTGATGGCGCAGTATATGGACTATGGGACGATGAAGGAGATGACGCCCGACAATATACAGACGGGTACGTTTTCGGCCAAGGATATTATGGTGGGAGGTACGTTCGCATACACTCTGAGCGAATATCTGGCCGGAGGCGTGACGGCAAAGTTCATCACGTCAAGCATCGGCGGATACAGTTCGGTGGCTGTTGGTGTCGACTTGGGACTGAACTATTATTCGCCGGAAAACGAGCTGTCGGTGTCGGCCGTGGCACGCAACCTCGGCGGACAGATAAAGGCTTTTGACGATGACTTCGAAAAGATTCCGCTCGACCTGCAAATCGGCGTGAGCAAGAAACTCGGCAATGCGCCGTTGCGTTTCTCTGCGACAATGACGGGACTGAACAACTGGGAGGGGCGTTTTGCCGACCACTTTGTTGTGGGGGCCGACATTCTGATTTCAAGCAACATTTACATTGGCGGGGGGTATAACTTCCGTCGTGTGAAGGAGATGAAAGTGCCGGAGGAAGAGGGGGAGAGCAGTCATGGCGCCGGTCTGTCATTTGGCGCCGGCCTGCAACTTGAACGTTTCAAGCTGCAGGTGGCTTATGCCAAATATCATGTGTCATCGACGTCACTGCTGTTTAACGTAACGTATTCGCTGTAAATCTGTTTTCCATATAATCGACAAACGCCTTGTTGGCCATGCGTATGCCGCCCGGTGTGGGGTAATGTCCCGTAAAATACCAGTCACCGGGATGGTTTGGGCAGGCTTTGTGCAGCCCTTCGATGCTTTGGAATACCAGTTCGATGGGTACCTTCATACCCTCCGGTCGCAGCATCTCCACTATTTTGCGGTTGATTTCCTCCACTGAAAACGGCTCATAAACGTGCCGTACCATATTTTCCGTGACATTTCCCTCCTTACATGCCCTGTACGTGTCGTCAAGCAGTTGCTCCATGCCCCGTTCCTCGATGAGTGCGATGGCGGCACGAAAGGCGCAGAGTTCGTCCAGACGTGACATGTCGATGCCGTAGTAGTCGGGATAGCGTATCTGCGGCGAGCTGCTTACCATGATTATCTTCTTCGGATGCAGACGGTCGAGTATCTTGAATATGCTTTCTTTCAGCGTTGTTCCACGTACGATGGAATCGTCTATGATGACGAGATTGTCCTCATACGGGCGCAGCGATCCGTAGGATACATCATAGACGTGTGCGGCAAGGTCGTTACGCTCCGTCCCTTCAGCGATGAATGTGCGCAGCTTGATGTCCTTCCATACCACCTTCTCCGTCCTGATATTGTTGTCAAGGCGGCGCACACCCTCGACCATGCCGTAGAAAGCCACTTCTGCCGTGTTGGGGATATAGGATAACACCGTATGTGCCATGTCACCGTCTATGGCTTTCATGATGGCCGGTGTCAGCTGTTCGCCCAAACTCTTGCGCTCCCGGTAGATGTCGCAGTCGGAGCCGCGGCTGAAGTAGATGCGCTCGAACGAACAGGCATGGTTGCCCTTGGGGGCTATGACCTGAGTCAGACTGAGCGTACGGTCTTTGCTGACGGCAAGAGCTTCGCCGGCATGCAGTTCGTGGATGTGTGATGCGGGGACATCGAAGGTGGTCTGTATGACCGGACGTTCGGATGCCACCACCAGCACCTCATCGTCATGATACCAAAAGGCGGGACGTATGCCCCACGGGTCGCGCATGGCAAACATCTCGCCGCTGCCGGTTATTCCGCAGAGCACATAACCACCGTCAAACATGGGAGTGGATGTGCGCAGTACATTGACAATGTCGATGTTGTCTTCTATGAAGTCGGTGATGCCGGTACCCGTGAGTCCTTTCTCTGCCGCAATGTTGTAGAGACGCTCGTTTTCGCGATCCAGACGGTGCCCCATGAGCTCAAGCATTATGTAAGTGTCGCTGTAGATGCGCGGATGCTGTCCCGTTGCGGTGATGACATCAAACACCTCGTCCACATTTGTCATGTTGAAGTTGCCGCAGAGGCAGAGGTTCTTGGCCTTCCAGTTGTTGCGGCGTAAAAAAGGATGGACATACTGCAGGCCGCTCCTGCCTGTCGTCGAGTAGCGCAGATGTCCCATATAGAGATGTCCGGTAAAGGAGTCGGTCACGCGTTTGAATATCTCGGTGATGGCATCATTGCCTTCGGCCCGTTCGCGGAACATATATTCGCTGCCGGCAGGTGCTTCAAGATTGACACATGCCATGCCGGCACCTTCCTGTCCGCGGTTGTGCTGCTTCTCCATCATCAGATACAGTTTCTCCAGACCGTAACGGCCTGTGCCGTATTTCTTCTCGTAGTACGCCAGTGGCTTCAGCAGGCGGATCATTGCCACGCCGCACTCATGCTTCAGTTGCTCCATAGCTGATACTTGCTTTGATGAATGACATGAACAAGGGATGCGGATGAAGCACCGTAGATGAATATTCCGGATGGAACTGCGTGCCTATGTACCACCTTAGTGTTGGTATCTCCACTATCTCCACAAGGCCGGAATCAGGATTGACGCCTGCACATTTCATTCCATTATCTTCATATTCGGCCCTGTACTTGCTGTTGAACTCATAGCGGTGGCGGTGGCGTTCGCAGATGAGGCTCTGTCTTCCGTAGGCATTCCATGTGCGGCTGCCTTCTGCAACCTCACACTCGTAACTGCCGAGACGCATGGTACCACCCATCTGTGTGATGTCTTTCTGTTCTTCCATCATGTCTATGACATTGTGTGTGGTCGTTGCATCCATCTCGCTGCTGTTGGCATCTTTCCAGCCAATGACATTCCGTGCAAACTCTATCACCATCATCTGCATGCCGAGACATATTCCAAGGGTGGGGATGTCGTTGGTGCGCCCATACCCGGCGGCGATGATTTTGCCGTCAATGCCACGGCTGCCGAAGCCCGGACAGATGACTATGCCTGACATCCCGCCGAGTTTCTCCGCTACATTGTCATGGGTGATGTCTTCGCTGTTGATGAATATCGGTTTTACCTTACGGTCGTTGTACGTTCCGGCATGTGCAAGGCTTTCGAGTATGCTCTTGTAGGCGTCCTGCAAGTCATACTTGCCCACAAGCGCTATCCGTATCTCCTTGACGGCCTTTTTCCTGCGGTCGAGGAAGTCTCGCCATGGTCCCAGCTCGGGAGTCTCGCCGGGGGACACTCCCATTTTCTTGAGACAAATGGTGTCAAGTCCCTGCCGCTGCATGTTCACGGGCACTTCGTATATGCTTGGCAGATCCTGGCTCTGAATGACCGCAGGTATATCCACGTTGCAGAAATGAGCTACCTTTGCCCTCAAATCGTCACTCAACGGATGCTCGGTGCGCAACACCAGCACTTCCGGCTGAATACCGAAACCTTGCAACTGTTTCACACTGGTCTGCGTGGGCTTTGTCTTTAGCTCACCGGCTGCCGCCAGATAAGGAATATAGGTAAGGTGTACATTAAGTGCCCTCTGCGCCCCCAGTTCCCAACGCAACTGTCTTATGGCCTCCAGAAACGGCTGGCTCTCGATGTCACCGATAGTGCCGCCGATCTCGGTAATGACGAAATCCAGAGGTCGTTTGGTGGCGTTGAGCAGAATCCTGCGCTTTATCTCATCCGTGATGTGCGGTACAACCTGAATTGTCTTGCCGAGATAGTCTCCGCGACGCTCGCGTTCTATCACGCTCTGGTATATACGTCCGGTGGTCACACTGTTATCACGGGTGGTCTCTATGCCTGTAAACCGCTCATAGTGTCCCAAGTCGAGGTCGGTTTCCATGCCGTCGGCCGTGACATAACACTCGCCGTGTTCATAAGGGTTGAGTGTTCCCGGATCGATATTGATATAGGGATCAAACTTTTGGATTGTAATACTGTAGCCACGTGCCTGCAACAGTTTTCCCAGCGATGCCGAGATGATGCCTTTGCCGAGTGACGAGGTTACGCCTCCTGTAATGAAGATATATTTTGTTTCCATATGTTGTGTAGAAGAATATGTCTCATTTATCTTGCAACAAACCCGGCTGCAAAGGTATTCTTTTCGTTTCGTTTGCGCAATATCCTGTATGGAAAATCTTGGTGCCGACAAACGGAAAGTGAGAGATGTGTATGTTTTGGTGTGTAAATATTATAATATGTTTGTATTTTCTGGCAAAACACACGAAAGTATAAGAAGGTCGCGGTTTCGTAGATGCAGAATGGTATGGAAATGAAATATGGCATAATAGGTAAAAACGTTGCCGGAGATTTAGTTATAACAGAAAAAATGGCTAATTTTGTGCCGGATTTTTCTTTAGTGACACAATCAATGACATTAAAATAAAATACAGAAATATGAAAAAGATCACCATAGCCATCGACGGATTCTCATCGTGCGGCAAGAGCACGATGGCTAAAGATTTGGCACGTGAGGTGGGGTACATTTATGTTGACACCGGAGCGATGTACCGTTGCGTGACACTTTATGCGCTGCGCAACGGCCTGTTTGACAACGACAACAATATCGATACGTCTGAACTGGAGCGACGTATGCCGCAGATAGTGATATCGTTCTGCCTCAACCCCGGCACAGGTCTGCCTGAAGCCTGCCTCAACGGAGAGAATGTGGAGCACGACATCAGGACGATGGAGGTGTCAACACGTGTAAGCCCCATTGCCGCCCTGCCGTTCGTGCGCCGTTCGCTTGTGGAGCAACAGCGGCGTATGGGCAAGGAGAAAGGCATCGTGATGGACGGCCGCGACATCGGCACGACGGTATTTCCCGATGCCGAACTGAAGATTTATGTTACTGCCGATGCAAGTGTGCGTGCCCAACGCCGTTACGATGAGCTGAAGGCCAAGGGTATGGAGGCCGATTTCGACAGTATCCTGCACAACGTGGAAGAACGCGACTATATTGACTCCCACCGCGATGTGTCTCCACTGACCAAGGCCGCCGATGCCATCGAACTGGACAACAGCCACATGACGCTCGCCGAACAAAAGCAGTGGCTGCTGGAGAGATTCCGCGAGGCATCCGAGTAAATCCCATATATAAAAGACTGCATAATATACAGGTGGGGGCTTGCTTCTGTATTGGCCCGCTTGTCAATGTTTGTCAAGCGGATAAATGCAAAAGCATGCCCCTGCTATAATATCATAATGTAAAGTCTTTATTCTCTATGCGAAACCGTGACGTGAACCTACTTCACGTCCTGATGCTCCTGTATATATTCCCGCGGCGACATGCCGTAGAATTTCTTGAACGTTGTTGAGAATGAAGCCGCATTGCCGAAACCGCAGGCATACATCACCTCGGTCACGTTCATGTTGCCCTGTGCCAGCAGATTGGCGGCTTGCTTCAGGCGCAGGTTACGTATGAAGTCGTGCGGTGTCTGTCCGGTAAGGTCCTTCATCTTACGGTGCAGATGCACGCGGCTTATGCCCACCTGCGACGCTATATAGTCGACACTCAACTCGCTGTTCGACAGATTCTTGTTGATAACCTTCATCACACGCTCAAGCATCTTGTCATCCGGCGACAGCATCTCCACACTGTCCACCTTCTGCTCAAGCATGTCGTTACGTCCGTACTTCAGCGACAGCTGCCTGCGTGATGCTATCAGATTGATTATCGTACGCCGGAGAATATCCATATTGAACGGCTTCACGATGTAAGCGTCGGCTCCGGTCTCCAGTCCCTCCAACTGGTCTTCGTCACTGTTTTTCGCCGTAAGGAGCACCACCGGGATGTGGCCGGTCTGCGGGTTTGTCTTCAGGGTGGTGCACAATGTGTTGCCGTCCATCTCCGGCATCATCACGTCCGACAATACCAAATCGCAGTTCAGTTTCAGCACCTCAGTCAGTGCTTCACGCCCGTTGTGGCATGCCTTCACGTCATAATCAGAACCCAATTCCATCTCAAGATAATCCAATATCTCCTCATCATCCTCTGCCACCACTATCACGGGGCGGCGTGCCGGACGCTCTTCCGTCATTTCGGCCATTGTCGGCTCATCTTCGTCATCGACCGAATGGAGTTCCGGCTCCCTCTGCTCGTTTTCATCCATCATCTCATCGGGATTCAGGTGGTCTTTGCCCAACAGTATGGACACCACAAACTCGCATCCCTTGTCAAGGTTGCGTGCCATGATGGTACCGTGGTGCAGCTCAACAAGCGAGCGTGTGAGGTCAAGCCCTATGCCCGTGCCCACATTGCGGTCGTTAATCTGTGACGGCGACTGATAGAAACGCTCGAATATGCGTTCGAGTTTGTCTTCGGGTATCTTCTCGCCATCGTCACTGACGGCTATGGTGGCCGACCGTTCGTCGTGCGTGAGACGTAATGTTATCTCGCCTCCACGCGGTGTGAACTTAAAGGCATTTGACAGAATGTTCACTATCACCTTGTCAAAATTGGTACGGTCTATCCACACCGGCAAGGTGTCGGCGTCATGCTCGAACCGCAGGTTTATCTTTCTTGCCCGTGCCTGATGTCCGAAAAGCGAATGAATGTCGGCCACGAACGACACAAGGTCGGTCTCCTGCATGCGCATCATCATACGCCCCTTGTCAATCTTACGCAAATCCATAATTTGGTTTATAAGACTCAAAATGCGTTCGGCATTGCGCTGCATCACCTTATACACACCCTGTCGCTGCGGGTCGTCATCATGCTTCATCAGCGAAAGCAGCGGCGTAAGAATGAGCGTCATGGGCGTACGGATCTCGTGGCTTATGTTGATGAAGAACCGCAATTTGGCCTCGCCCATTTCCTCGGCATGTATATGCTTTTGCAACTTGAGGCGGTTGCGTTCGCGATGGCTGCGGCTGCGCAGATACTGCCACACCACCAGTCCTACGACAAAGGCATAAAGACCGTAGGCCCACCATGTGAGCCACCACGGCGGACATATTACCACGGTGAACGTGCGCTCTGCCGTCTGTATGTCGTTGTGCATTGCCTTTACGCTGAAACGGTATTTGCCCGGCGAAAGATGCGAAAATCTCAACTCGTTCTGTCCGGGGCGCATGCGCACTTCCTGCTCGTCGTTGATTCTGTATATATAGGCGATATGCTCCGGCATGTCGTATGTGAGCGTCGAGAATCTCAGCGTGAATGAGTTGTCATGATACCCCAGCGTGAAACGGTCGGCGGCAATCACGGTAGTGTCGCACACCTGCCGTCCGCCTGACATGGTGCGGCTGTTCACCGGCACACCGTTCACGATGAAGGCCGTCAGCTTGACCGTGGCATCCCACTTGCTGTCATCTATCTTCTCTGGGGCAAACCATGTTATGCCACCCATACCTCCGAAGAACATCTGTCCTCCGGCAGAGGTGAACGAGGCTCCGTCGGAAAACTCGTTCGACTGCAGGCCGTTGTCGACGAAATAGCTCTCCATCCTTCCCGTCTTAGGGTCGTAACAACACAAGCCGTGGTCCGTGGCCACCCACAGCCATCCGCGGCGGTCCTGCTCGATGGCGCATACGCCGTTGTCCACCAGCCCGTTTTCTGTGGTAAACACTTCCGTCTTGTGCGACAACAGGTCATAGCAGTAAAGCCCGTAGTTTGTGCCAATCCACAGCCTGCCGTCATATTCCTTGACAACGCGCGTGGGCATGCCGTAAAGCAGACAGTTGGAACCGAAAGCGCTTGTCCAGCTGTCCCTCTCCATGTCATAACAGCACAGTCCGACGGTCGTGGCCAGCAACACCTTCTTGCCGTCGTGCGACAGCGACACTTTGGATATAAAGTTATTGGCAAGTCCGTCTGCCTTCCTGTCGTGCCCGGCCTCACGTTCCATGGTGTATGTCTTGACCTTTCCGTCGGCAAGCGAAAGTCTGAGCAAGCCATTTCCCATTGTCGCCAGCCACAGGTTTTCATGAGCATCTGCCGCTATGCCGAAGACACTCAGCTTACGTCCCTGCGGCAACATCCGACTGTGGTATTCACCGTCTGCAGGGTCTATATACCCGAGTCCCTCATGAAAAGTGCCTATCCACACCCTCCCGTGGCGGTCTTCGGCCATTGTGAGGATTGTGGCCGGAAAATTTTCTTTATAGTGTCTGATTAAAGTTGGGGGGGTGATATTTCCGTTGCTTATCACATAAAGGCCATCCTTGTCAGTACCCAAATAAACACGTCCTCTGGAGTCTACCAGCGTACTCGTCACACATGCCTGACCGATGATGTTGTGCACCCCGAGCCTGTAGCCCATATATCCGAAGCCGTCAGATTGCGCCGGCCGCATGTAAACTCCCTTCTGCAACATTCCTATCCAGAGGTTGCCGTAGGGGTCTTCCACCACCGAAGTGACCTTGGCCTTCGAAAGGTCCACCTCGAAACTGTAGTCGGGGTTGTCCGTAAGTTTTCCCGTCTTGGGATTGTACACGCTCATGCCATTGCCGTCGTACCCTACAATCACCTTGCCGTCATGCCTGCAATAAAGGACCATGACATTTCTTTTGCCAGTGACATCGATATGCCTGAACGTCCCGTCGGCCTCCATACGGTATACCCCCGAGTCGGATGTACCTATATATATGCGTCCCTCATGGTCTTCACACACTCTGTGCACACTGTACCGCAACTGTTCGTCGCGGAAGTAAGCGGCCGTAACCCGCTTTCCGTCATACACCAACACGCCATGCTTGTCAGTAACTATCCATATGCGTTGCCGGCTGTCCACCATCATGTCGTTCACGGTTTCCACCTTGGCAAGGTCTCCACCCACCTGTTGTGCCTCTGTCGGCGAATCCATGACCAGCACGCCGCGTCCCGACGTTCCCACCAGCATTGTTCCCGATTTCAGTTCAGTGAAACATGTAATGTAGCAAGGTGTGACGTTGCCGTTGAGGTCTTTGCACTCCACATCTTTAAAACCGGCACCGTCGTATGTCTGAAAAGCATTGAACATACCGAGATATAACAGTCCGTTGCCGTCTTGTGCCATACAGTTTACGTAGTTGCTGGCCAAACCTTTTTCCTGCTCTTTCTTCAGTATATTGAACGAATAGCCGTCGTATCTGCACAGTCCGTTACGTGTGGCAACCCAGATGAAACCGTCACGGTCGAGGAAAACCTGATTGACCAGACTGCTCGACAGTTGGTTGTCGGCATTGAAGAGTCGGCCCGTCTGTGCGCTGCCGGCAGTAATGAATGACAATAAGAGTGTAAATGTTGTCAGAATTTTATATCTCATAGAAGATTGTTATATGTCGGTTAAATAGTTTACTTTTAAAGAAAACAAATACAAAAATACAGTTTTTTGCAAAATACACCAAATCTATATTACATTTTATAAAGCAAATGATACTTTTTGTAAAGCAAACATGCCAGCCGGGCATGCCCCGCACATGAAATTCCCATGAAAAACGAAAGGCACGGCAACCGCCATTGCAGCTGCCGTGCCCGCATATCGTCCGTTTCCGGACACTTACCCATTACTTTACAACCACCTTTTTGCCGCCGATGATGTAGAGGCCGTTTGCCGGTTTCGCCACACGCTGTCCGCCGATGGTGTAGGCCGGACCCTGTTTGGCCGCAGTCTCGGTCTTCGGGCCGTCGATGCCGTCGGCAGCTGAAGTCATGTAGTATATTTCGATGTCATCGAAATAAATTTTGCCTGCCACTTTTCCGAGGTTGAAGCAAAGGCGCTTGCAGTTCTCGCCGGTGATGATGGCCCGCAGCGTATACTCCTTCCACTCCGTCGTCAGGTCGAAATCGGGATAGTTGCCACAACCGCCGTACGTGTCAGGATTCTGGTAGGCGGCGCCCACCTTGGCCTCCACCGTAGACTTGGCCCAGAAGTGCATGTAGTAGGTCTCGCCGATAGTGAGAGCCTCGCCGAAGTCGATGGCCATCTGGCAATCCCACACGTTGGCAGCCTCCGACGGATTTGTCACCACCGCGCACTTGCTGCCGTTGTAACTTCCGTCCACTACCTCACGTTCGGAGCCGTTGCCCCATCCTGCGGGAGCCGCACCGTCCTCATAGTCGAACTTGACAACTGTGACGGGCACTTTTTCCTCGCCTCCGGTCTCGACAACCTGGATAACCTGCACCTTACTTATATATATGGTGCCGGCAAAAAGCCCCGACTGGAAAATCACGAAGGATGACGATGCCGGAACGGCCACCACCTTGGCATCGATGGTCTGCCACTCTGTAGAGAAGTCTATGGTGCACGACGAGGAGCCGTCCCAGTTGCCCACATTACAGTTGAGGCTGCCCTCGCCCGTTGCCTTCATTGTCACGCGGATGATGTAGTCCTCACCGGTAATCGTCGGAACCTGGTCGTCAACGAAATACTGCATGCTCCAAGGGTTTTCTCCTGCCACGGGATTCTCGATAACGAGGCATCCGTCCTCCACCTTCTCCTTGCCGTCGTTCATCGAGTGCCACGGATAGGACGTGTGGTTGGAATAGTCACACTCATGAATGTGTAGTGTACTGAATAACTTGACAGTTCTAAAAAAGCTTATCAAGATGAAAAA
>NZ_URNN01000050.1 GCF_900549175.1 uncultured Prevotella sp.
GAGTAGGAGGCCGCCTTCTTTCATTTATATCCGAATGTCTCCCCTGTTGGACGATAAGTCCGGCGGGGGGGACTTCTTTTTTAGTTAAGAATTAAGAGTTAAGAATTAAGAGTGAAGAATTTTTCGGAACACAGAGACGCGGAGACACGGAGGTTTTGTTGAAACGCAAAGGCGCTGAGGCGCAAAGGCTTTGGGTTGTGATAATAAAGAGACACGGAGACACAGGGTTTGGGGCTTTTCACCTTATTCTCCGTGTCTCCGTGTTCCGAAAAAGAAATATCAAAAGAAGTCCTTGCGGCCTTTGCGTTTGAATTAGAAGTTTACACCGCAATTAATGTAGAAGCAGCCGTTGTGTGAGCTGTCGAAATCGCTGTGGCTGAGGTTCGCAAGCCCCAGGTCGTAGCCCATTTCGGCGTAAATCATCTGATATTCGGCACCGCAACCGAACTTCAGTCCGCCGTCGAAGCGTTTGAAGCGGCTGTCGGAGAATGTGGAGAAAGTCTCTTTCGCGGCGTAGTTCTTTATCTTTCCGCTGATGCCGTAGGCAAAATATCCTCCGGCAAACGGCTGTATTGAGAGGTTTTCGTCGATGCTGTACTTGTACTTTACGATGACGGGCAGCTTGAGATAGTTCATGCCGAATTCATGCTTCGCGCCGTCAATGTGCCCCTTGCCGCCCTTCTCGGTGTAGAACAGTCCCGACTCGAGATAGACTGGTGCTGCGGGCGACAGCTGGAATCCGATGACGGCACCGATGTTAAGACCGGTTTTCGCTCCGCCACCGTCAAGCTCCTTCTCGTCGGAGTTGACGGTTGAGATGCCCAATCCGAGGCGCAGACCATAATATACGTTGTGCTCATCGGCAAATTGGCCCCTCGGTTCATAACCGTCATATTGTGCCATTGCCGGCAGTGCGGTGATGGCGGCCAGCAGGGCGGCAATCTTTTTTTTCATAATCATATCGTATTATTGTTAATGTTGCTTTTTGTTGCGGGATGATGTTCAGCATCCCTTGTGTGTCATTATGCTGAGCACCATGTCGTCGGTGGCCCGCATGGCATCGGCACCGATTGACGTCAGGTTGTGTATGCTGCGGTCCACGCAGTCGTCGATGATGCCTTCGGCACTCGATACACACTTGCCCTCCATGGCGAGCAGCGCCGACAGTATGGCCGTGCTCACGCCCGACGAAATTTTCAGGGCGCAGCTTGGTTTGGCTCCGTCGCAGATCATACCCGTAAGGTTGGCAATCATGTTCTTCACCGCCCAGCAGATGCGCTGGTAGTCGCCGCCCATGAGGTAGGTGATGCCGCAGCTGCTGCCTATCGACGCGACCACACAACCGCACAGAGCCGACAGCTTGCCGAGACTCTGCTTGATGTATATGGCCGTGAGATGGCTCAGGGTGAGAGCCCTTATGAGCTCTTCCTCGGTGTTTTCGTTCTCTTCGGCATACACGGCAACGGGGTTGGTGGCGCATATTCCCTGGTTTCCGCTGCCCGAGTTGCTCATCACCGGAATCATGGCCCCGCCCATTCGCGCGTCGCATGCGGAGGCGGTCTTGGCGATGATGTGCGAGAAAATGCTGTGGCCGAGTATGCCCTGGCTCAGCGGGCGGTCGATGGTCTTGCCGAGGTTGTGCCCGTAGTTGCCCTTGATGGCTTCGCTTGCCGCCCGCATGTTGTACTCCTTTGTCTCGAGGATGAAGCGCAGGTCGTCTGCCGGTGTGGTGGTGGCGAAGTCGTAGACGAGGCGCATGCTGAGCCTGATGTCGTCGTTGTCGTCGTCACTTGCCGTGCCCGTGCGGCGGTCCATGACGGTGTAGCCGTCTTTCGCGATGTACACGAAGTGGGTGTGGCTGCCGGAAATTACCGCCGTGGCCGTGTGCCCGGAGGCTTCGCACGTCACTTCTATATACAGTTTCTCGGTGATGCCATCCTTCAGCTTTATGTCTATGCAGTGGCCGTCCATGTACTCCCTGCCCTCGGCGAGCGACTGCGGCGTGAGGTCTTTGAGCACCTCAAGCCCGTATGCTGACTTTCCGATGACGGCACCGAGCGATATGGCGATGGGCAGGCCTATCATGCCCGTGCCGGGTATGCCCACGCCCATGGCGTTCTTCAGTATGTTGGCACTCAGCAGGGCCGTAATCTTTTCCGGCCGGCAGCCGAGCGTCTCGGTGGCCCGCGCCACACACAGGGCCACGGCCATGGGTTCCGTGCAGCCTATGGCAGGCACCACCTCTTTATTTATGAGTGCAATGATGCGCTCTCTTGTCTTGTTGTCCGTCATTTCTTACTATTTCCTGTAGTTCTCCAGTCCCTTGCTCAGAAACTCCACATATTCATGTATGTCCTCGTCGTATGAGCGCAGGCCGTTGAGCGGCTTGCCGTTGTTGTCAAGCAGCACGTACACCGGCTGGGTGTTGGCCCCCACCTTCGTGCGCTCCAGATAACTCCACTTGTCGCCCACGGTCTTCAGCGTGCGCTGCTGTCCGTTTTCGGTCACGGTGACGGGCTCTTTCAGCGGCGTCTTGTCATCAACGTAGAGCGAAATCAGCACATAGTCGTTGCTTATCATGCCCGCCACCTTGGGGTCGGTCCATACGGCGGCCTCCATCTTGCGGCAGTTCACGCAGCCGAAGCCGGTGAAGTCAACCATCACGGGCTTGCCCATGCGTGCGGCGGCGGCCATACCCTCGTCGTAGTCGGTGTATTCGGCCTCCACGGCCGACTTCTGCAGGTTGAAGTCCTGGGTGTTCATGGGCGGCGCGAAGGCGCTTATGGCCTTGAGCGGTGCGCCCCACAGTCCGGGCACCATATATATTGCGAAGGCCAGCGAAATCATGGCGAGGAAGAATTGGGGCACGTTGGTGCGGTTGCCCTCATCGTCGTGCGGGAACTTTATCCACCCCAACAGGTAGACACCCATCAGTCCGAAGATTACAATCCACAGCGATATGAACACCTCGCGGTCGAGGATGTGCCATCCGTAGGCGAGGTCGGCTACCGAGAGGAACTTCAGCGCAAACGCCAGTTCGATGAATCCGAGCACCACCTTCACCACGTTCATCCATCCGCCCGACTTGGGAGCCGACTTCAACAGGCTGGGGAACATGGCGAAAAGCGTGAACGGTATGGCCAGGGCGATGGCGAAACCGAGCATGCCGATGGCCGGGGCTATGAAGCTGTTTTGCGTGGAAACGGCCACGAGCAGGAAGCCGATGATGGGGCCGGTGCAAGAGAACGACACCAGTGTGAGCGTGAACGCCATGAGGAAGATGCTGAGCATGCCGCTCGTGTTCTCCGACTTCTGGTCTATCTTGTTGCTCCACGACGAGGGCAGCGTTATCTCGAAGGCTCCGAAGAACGACGCGGCGAACACCACGAGCAGCAGGCAGAAGAAGATGTTGAACACGGCGTTGGTGGACAGGGCGTTGAGCGCGCTCGCTCCGAAGAGCATAGTCACCACCAGACCGAGCAGCACATATATCACAACGATGGACACACCGTAGGTGACGGCCTCGCGTACGGCCTTCGAACGCTCCTTGTTGCGCTTCAGGAAGAAGCTCACCGTCATCGGTATGATGGGCCATACGCACGGCGTGAGCAGGGCGAGGAAACCGCCGGCAAAGCCCGCGAGGAAGATGTACAGCAGCGAGCTGTCCATGGCGTTGTCGTCGTATGCCTTCAGTTCGGTTATCACGGGGGTCCACAGTGCCGACCCTACGCCGCCCTTGCCGACGGCCTGTCCGGCTGCAGCCTGTGCGCTGTCGGCCAGCACAATCTGTGTCTCTCCGTCGGCTCCGCCAATCACCGCCTCTGCCGCAGCGTCTTCTTGGGCGGTCTCAGCCGCTGCCTTGCCGGCTCCGGTGTCGGCGTTGGCGGCCGCCTTGTCTGCAGGTTTTGCGGCCGGAGCCTTGCCCTTCTTCACCAGTGCAATCTGCGACGGGGGCAGACACATCTCGTCGTTGCATGCGCCATACTCCAGATAGCAGTCTATGTCGTATGTTTCTTTGGTGAACTTTATCTTCTGCACGAACTTGCCGCTGCCCTCGAAGAAGCGCAGCTTCATGCCGAACATATTGTCGTATTTCGTAATCTCGTTGCCTCTCGGGGTGAGCTTGCCCACGGTTTGTGCGCCGTCCATCCTGTTGACGTTGAACGTTGCCGAGATGGGACCGCTGTCGCCGAGGTCTGTCGAGTAAAGATGCCAACCATTGTCTATCTTTGCCGAGAATACTATTTCGGCTTCGTCACCGCCGAGCATGTTCAGTTGCGACGTAAAGTGTACCGGGTCCACCATCTGCGCATTGGCAGCTATGGACAGCACTAAAACAAAAACGGATAATAAAAGTTTCTTCATTGCGATAATGATAATTACAGTGCAAAAATACTAAATAAATGCCAAATACCGTACAAAGCATGATTCTATTTGACGGTAAGTGACTTAAATAACGTGAAATATGCCCTGTGGTGTGTCGTGTGGGGCCGTGAGACGGTTGCGGAAATCTGCCGGCCGGCCTTCGCGCCTCTGTGTCTGAAAGATTTCATTCCTGTCTGTTTACGGGGAAACTTTGTTGTTATTATTCTGAAAAAAACGTGTTTCCATTTTCCCGAAATAGAAAGGCCGCAGCCCTCTTCAGGTCCTTTACCGGCCTGCTTTATGCCCCTTTCCTGCCTGCTTTTGGCCCCTTTTGCCTGCAAAAAGTGCCTTATCGCGTTTCTATATGGGCCGTTTGGTAGTGCAAAATGGCGCATATTGCATAGCAAAACGGCCCATATTGCAAGCCGAAACCGCCTTCTCTGCTTTTATTACAAAGCGTGCTTTGTCGTAAGACGTTGATATTCAGCGTTTCCTGTTTTGCGCAAAAAACCGCCATTTGCGGCTCATGGCACGCAGATGGCGGTTCAGCTGCTCTTTAACATACGTTAAAGTAAACAACTTTCCCGGTTCTCTTTCTCCGGCGTTACGGTTTGGCGGCGGCCTTGTCGGCCGATTTCTCTATAGATTCTCCGGCCTTTTCAATGGCTTCACCAACCTTTCTCTTTTCGCGGTTCAGGCCTTCCTTGGCTTTTTCGGCGGTTTCGGCGGCTTTCTCTTTCACTCCTTCAGCTTTTTCCTTTATGGCCTCTCCGGTCTTTTCCGCCTTCTCCTTCACCGCGTCCTTTGCGTCTTTGGCTTTCTCTTTCACCGTGTCCACGGCATTTTCTGTCTTGGTCTTCACGAGGTCGCCCACAGCTTTTGCCGCGTCTTCCACCTTCTCCTTCACCTCGGTTGTCTCGTCACGCTCTTTCTTGTTGTTCCTTGCCTTGGTGCATGCCACGAGTCCTATTCCGATAACTGCGGCTGCGATGATGAATAGTTTTGTCATAATAAGATAGATTTTTTATTAAACATGTTATCCTGTTGTTTTCTCTCGATGCAAATATATGGCTTTTTTCTGTACCGGGAGTCATGCGGGACGTGTTTTTAACCTACCTTATTCTTCGTACATATACATTTGGCAAGAGATGGTTAAAAAGGCGGGCGAGGATGTTAAAAGGCCAGTTCCAGCTCCACCGGACAGTGGTCGCTGCCCATAATGTCTGTGTGTATGCGGGCTCCGGTTATGCTGTCGCGCAGGCGGTCGGACGTTACGAAGTAGTCGATGCGCCATCCGGCGTTCTTCTCGCGGGCACGGAAGCGGTACGACCACCACGAGTATGTCACCTCGTCGGGATGCTTCCAGCGGAACGTGTCGGTGAATCCGCTGTCGAGCAGCTGCGTGAATTTTGCGCGTTCCTCGTCGGTGAATCCGGCGTTGCGGCGGTTGGTCTTGGGATTTTTCAGGTCTATCTCCTCGTGGGCCACGTTGAGGTCGCCGCATATTACGACCGGTTTTTGAGCGTCGAGCCTCATGACGTACGCCCTGAAGTCGTCCTCCCACTGCATGCGGTAGTCGAGCCGCCGCAGCCCGTCCTGCGAGTTTGGCGTGTATACGGTGACGAGATAGAAGCGCTCTGTCTCCACCGTTATCACGCGCCCCTCGTGGTCGTGTTCGTCAATGCCCATGCCGTAGGCCACCGAGAGCGGCTCGTGGCGGGTGAATATGGCCGTGCCCGAGTAGCCCTTTTTCTCGGCATAGTTCCAGTAAGAGCGGTAACCCTCGAACCCGAGGTCGAGCTGTCCGGCCTGCATCTTGGTCTCCTGCAGACAGAAGAAGTCGGCGTCGAGCCGTGCAAATGCTTCGCTGAAGCCTTTGCCCTGGCAGGCTCTGAGGCCGTTTACGTTCCATGAAATCAGTTTCATAATCTGTATGTTAAATTGGTGTGTAGTATCGGTGTGATGCCTGATAGCGGCATGCAAAAATACAATATTATTCCGACAAAAGCCGCCGCCGGTGCATAATCTCTTGTTTTTGTTGCACATTTTGTCTCCGTGAGATACATTCTGCTTATTATTTATGGTGTGGAAACGGCTTTTTTGTTATCTTTGTTGCCGTAAACCTGAAACATGTTTGAAGAAATGAAACGACTTATTGCCATTATCGTCTGTGCCCTGAGCCTTGTCGTGGCGGCGGAGGCCGAGAACTATCCCTACCGTTCCGACTATCTGTGGGTGGCGCGCCCCGATCATGCCGACTGGCTTTATGCCGTGGGCGAGGATGCCGTGGTGGACGTAGAACTGTACAAGTACGGCATGCCGGTGGACGCCGTTGTGGAATACAAGCTGGCCGATGACATGCTCGAACCCGACGGCGGCGGGCGCGTGAAGCTGAAGAACGGGCGGGCGCGGATAAACATCGGCACGCGCCGCACGCCGGGATTCCGCGACGTGCAGCTGTCGGCCGCCGTCGGCGGCAAGACATACCGGCATCACGTGAAGGTGGGATTCTCGCCCGACGAGATTCGTCCGTACACGCAGGAGCCTGCCGACTTCACCGATTTCTGGCGCGCCTCGGTGGCGCAGATGCGCAAGACGCCGCTGAAGTACACCGTCGAGCCGGCCGCTGAATACAGTACCGACAAGATTGACTGCCGTCTGCTGAAGATACAGACCGACGGCGAGGGACACTCGATGTACGGCTATCTCTTTGTGCCGAAAGGGGCCAGGCCCGGCTCGTGTCCCGTGGTGCTGTGCCCTCCGGGTGCCGGAATAAAGACGATAAAGGAGCCGCTGCGCCACAAGTATTATGCCGAAAACGGCTTTGTGCGGCTGGAGATAGAGATACACGGGCTCGACCCGCGTCTGCCGCAGGCCGCCTTCGACGAGATGAGCCGTGCGTTCAACGGTCGCGGCGGGGGCTATCTGGCCGACGGCATCGACAGCCGCGAGCGCTACTATATGCGCCATGTCTACACGGGACTGGTGCGCTGCATCGACCTGCTCACGTCGCTGCCCGAGTGGGACGGGCGCAATGTGGCCGTTCAGGGCGGCAGTCAGGGCGGAGCTTTGGCTCTTGTGGCGGCCGGACTCGACGAGCGCGTGACGCAATGCGTGGTCAATCATCCGGCTCTGAGCGACATGGCGGCGTATCTTGAGCGGGGCCGTACGGGCGGCTATCCGCATTTCTGCCGCATAGCCGGGCTGCTCGACGGACGCACGGCCGAGACGCTGGCCTACTTCGATGTGGTGAATTTTGCACGCCACGTCAAGGCTCCCGTATACATGACATGGGGCTATAACGACAACACCTGCCCGCCGACCACAAGCTATGCCGTATGGAACACGCTGTCGTGTCCGAAGGAGAGCCTCATAACGCCTGTCAACGAGCACTGGACTTCCGACGATACGGAGTACGGCCAGATGCTTTGGATAAAGGGAAAACTGGTGAAGGGGGAAGAGTGAAGCCTGAAATTGAGAATTGAAAGTTTTCGAATTGAAAATGGAAAGTTTTCGAATTGAGAATTGAAAATGGAGAATGGATAATTATGATTTGCATTGTTTGTATGTGAAACAGAGATACATATTATCCTTATATAAGGAGTAATCATAATTATCCATTTTACATTTTCAATTCTCAATTCGAAAACTTTCAATTCTCAATTCGAAAAAAACTCTGTATAAAATAAGGGCGGGCTTCTCCAAACGAAAGCCCGCCCTTCTCATTATCAATCCTGAAGTTATTAGAACTTAGCCATTTTGATTGCATCGATAGCACACTCGTCACCTTTGTTCCCGAGGCGTCCGCCACTGCGATCCTTGGCCTGCTGCAGGTCGTTTGTGGTGAGAAGCCCGTAGATGATGGGTATCTCGCTCGTGGTGTTCAGGCGTGCTATGCCCGCCGTAACGCCCTGACAGATGTAGTCGAAGTGGGGTGTCTCGCCCTTGATTACGCTGCCCAATACGATGATGGCGTCGAAACTGCCGTTGAGGGTCATCTGATGTGCACCGTAGATGAGCTCGAAACTGCCCGGCACGGTCTTCACATGTATGTTCTCTGGCAGTGCTCCGTGGCGTTCGAGAGTGCTCACGGCTCCGTCGAGCAGTGCGCCCGTAATCTCCGGATTCCATTCTGCCACAACAATGCCGAAGCACATGTTGCTTGCGTCCGGAATACTCTTGAAGTCGTAATCGGAAAGATTGTGGAGTGCTGTAGCCATCGTTATTTCGTTGTCGCGCGTTCGATGTACTTGTCAATGGTCTGATACTGCATCGAGTTGAAGTATTTATCCTTCACCTCCTGATACAACTTCAGAGCCTCGTCTTTCTTGCCCTGGCTCTCCAATATCTCACCGGCCTGAATGAGCCAGATGGGGGAGAGGCTGTTGCTGTCGGCCATCTTGGCGGCCTTCTTCAAGTGGTCAACGGCCTTGTCAAGCTGGTTTACGTGTGCGTAGGCATTGCCGAGAGCACCTTCTGCGGCGGGGCTGATGGTGTTGTCGCCACGTGTGTCGAACTTCTCAAGATACTCCACTGCCTCGTTCCACTTGCCGAGCTGGGCGTAGCAGAGGCCGGCATAGAGGCCGGCCAGATTGCCGGCGTCGGTGCTGCTGTAGTCGCTTGCAATGCTCTTGAAACCCGGATATCCTGCTCCATCGCCGTTGAGGGCTTTGTCAAACTGGCTCTCGTTGAAGAAGTTCTGACCCTTTGCCAGAGCCGTACTTGCCTTTTCTTCATTAGGTATCTGCACCATGTTTCTGTAGGCGATGAATCCCACTACGATTACGAGTACTGCTATCACTCCGCCGATGATGGCGTTCTTGTGCTTGAAGAAGAACGCTTCGGAATTGTTGAGAGACTCCTCTACGATGGGAGTATTCTCGGATTTTTTAGTATTTGCCATTATTTTTATAAAGTTTTCTGTTTTAAAAAATTGCGCGACAAAATTACAGAATTTATTGCATATAGGGAAATTTATTATTGACTTTTTTCGTTTTTGACTGATAAAACCTGTAACTTTGCATTAAATTATCAATTCAGACAACCGATGATTCTGCAAAAACTGTCCATATTAAATTATCGCAATATACGTGAGGCAACCCTCGATTTGTCTCCGAAGATGAATTGTCTGATAGGGCATAACGGTATGGGAAAGACCAATGTGTTGGATGCCGTCTATTATTTGTCGTTCTGCAGAAGCGCCCAAAACCCGGTGGACTCGCAGGTGATTTGCCACAATCAGGACTTCTTTGTGCTCGAAGGCGCGTACCTCACCGACGACGGTGAGCCGGAGAGCGTGTATTGCGGCATGAAAAGGGGCACGAAAAAGCATTTCAAGCGTAACGGGAAGGAATACAAACGGCTGTCTGACCACATCGGGCTGATACCGCTCGTGGTGGTAGCCCCGGCCGACACGCTGCTCATCGACGGCGGCAGCGAGGAGCGGCGGAGGCTGATGGACATGGTCATATCGCAGTACGACCGCGGTTATATAGATGCCCTTACACGTTACAACAAGGCGCTTCAGCAGCGCAACACCCTGTTGAAGATGGAGACCGAGCCCGACCCTGCCGTGATGGACATATGGGAGGAGCAGATGGCTGCCGCGGGAGAACGCATATATGCCGCACGCGATGCTTTTGTGCGCGAGCTAACACCGGTGTTCCAGAGATATTATGAGGATATATCGTCGGGCCATGAGGCCGTGGGGCTTGAGTATGTGTCGCACTGCCAGCGCGGCCCTCTGCTCGATGTAATACGGCGCGACCGTTTCAAGGATCGTGCCGTGGGGTACTCGCTTCACGGCGTGCATCGTGACGATTTGGGCTTCACCCTTTCCGGTCATCCGATAAGGCGCGAGGGCAGTCAGGGGCAGAACAAGACGTTTGTCATAGCCCTGAAGCTGTCGCAGTTCGACTTTCTGAAGCGTACGAGTTCGCTCACCACGCCGCTTCTTCTGCTCGACGACATCTTCGACAAGCTTGATGCCTGCCGTGTGGAGAAGATTGTCGACATCGTGTCGGGTGACAATTTCGGGCAGATATTCATCACCGACACCAACCGCGACCATCTCGAACAGATACTTTGCAACAGCTCGCATGACTATAAGTTGTTTCATGTAAGCGACGGGGAGGTAGCCGAACATGATGTCTGAGGCCAAATAATCAACCTTTGACTATAAATATAAATTAAGTCCGGCCATTTTTTGTGGAATTAATCAAAACGAAGAAACGGAATGTTTAAAAGGGATGTACAGTCGATAAAGGACTTGATAATGCGCAACCTGCGTGTGCAGGGACTTGAGACGCCTCTGCTTCAGAAGCGCCTCGTGGATGCGTGGCCGCAGGTGGCGGGACCGCTCATAACACGATATACCATTGATGTGGCGATACGCAACCAGACGCTTTGGGTGCATCTTTCAAATCCCGCTCTGCGCGCCGACCTGAGCATGCGCCGGCAGGAATATGTGCGGGCACTCAACGGCAGGGTGGGGAGCCAGATTATTACGGACATCCGTTTCTGCTGATTGACATAAAGACATGTTTCTTTTGGACATAAAGACATAAATTACATATTTCTTTTGGCATAAAGACAAATATCTTTTGAGCATAATGTAGGAGGGTAAATGGCTATATGTCCCTACAATGTGCGTGAACCTTATTTTGATACAGCCTCTCCCTGCCGCCAAAAGATACCAATGGTTTTGCTCTGTAAGCACATCGGGGCGGGCGAATAATTTGGTTTTGGGCGAACACACAGGTTCGCCCCTGCGTTAAGCCAGTCATTTGTGAATAATTCCGCCAACGGGTTATTTCTGTTTTTTTTTATCTTTTTTTCGCATGTGAACCGTGCCCTTCGCTTCCGTCTCAGAAATTTCGATGATTTCGGTTTCTACATCATAATCATAATTAAATAAATCACTTTCTTCTATCGGAATATTTTTCACCGTGTCACCTTCATGCACAACCATGTGCAATTTTGTTTTATCATCGTCGGTCTTCCTTGTGGAGGAGATGTTCGAGGGTAAATTATATATCTGTTCTCTTGTCCTTCTCTGTTGTATCACTTTTTTGTCGATGACATGAACATCGTTAAAAACGATCCGGTTAAGGCAACCAATGCTGTAGGTGACTGAGATTGGGTCACCCTCCTTAAATTTCTCCCATCTGCTTCTCGGGAGGTCATAACTCAGTATATTTCCGTTGATAATGAATTTTATGTGATTCTTACTGGATCTGGATTGCTCCCATTTCGAGTGTACATAAGTCTCAACCGTAGTAGGAGGGCCGACCTCGCTATCGTTGACGTGGTTTATTACTGAAAATTCGAAATAGGGTATGGCAAGCATTGGGCAAAACAAACTGATAACGACAATGCCAACAGCGCCTTCTAATGACGAATCCTTGCCTTTCAGGGTTCCTTTAAAACGCCATTCGAAAATAAAACTCAACAACAGGAGCACTACTACAAGCAAGACGAGCAAGACAAGCCAAATGCCATGACCTAACTTATATATAAGTGCGAAAGTTTCTTTTTCGGGTAATATGAAATAGGCAAATATGCATAAATATATCCATGGAAGCCAATGCCTTCCTTTAAAGATGTTGCGTAACCACCGCTTTCGGATGTTGGCAGAGTCATTCGGGTCTTCTTCCTGACCGTGGTTGCTATTGTCCGCCTGTTGGCGGAATTTATCATCCCTTGAATTGTTTCCGTATCTTTTTCTAAAAGTCATTGTTGTAAACGTTATTATGTTTTATTGTTGTATTTTCTTTTCTTACGATTTCAATATTGTTGTATACAATCCTGTTCAGGCAACCAAAGCAATATGTAACGGCAATGGTGTCACCGATATGATATTTCTCCCATTTCCAACGTTGCTGTTCGATTTTCTTTGTTTCCCCACCGAGTTCAAATGACATGTAATAATATTCATTTCTCCCGCCTTCATACTCTAAATCCGATACAACGGAAATCACGGTATGTTCGGGACCGACCTCCTTGCTGTTGATGACATCTTCTACAACAGAAAAAAAATGGAGGGCAATCACAGAAAGAAAAATGTCCAAGCCACATTTTGAAGCGATAAGGTATGTTATTCCGTATCTGTCAGTCTTATTAATTTCTCTATCAAGATAAATACTGAATTTTTCTATAAGTAGGCAAGATATGAAAATAAGAATGATGGAAATTACCCAAAATACTCCATATCCATGTTTCATTATTAGCATGAAGGTTTCTCCGTTATCACTCAATATGTAAAGGGACAGGAAGGCAAGATAAATTACAGGTAATATAAATGCGTTCCAATCATATATATATTTCAGCCATCTCTTGATTCGGCTGTCTTTTCTGTCGTTTGCCCCACGGTTCTTGTTATCAGTGTCTTTAATCATAATAGTTTTATTCCTATATTTATTTCTTTTTGTTTTTGGTAAAGAGTTTATGCTTGTTATCCACACACCACCTCATCCATCACCATATCCGTCGGCTCCGTCGGAACACTGCCGACGAGCTGAAACGGGAAGCATACACCTATTTTATATGCCTGCGGAATGAGCGGCAGGAAGCGGTCGTAGTAACCCTTGCCGCGGCCGAGACGGTGGCCGGCAGCATCGAAGGCCATGCCGGGGATGACGGCGAGGTCTATTTCACCGTATCGGGTGAAGGCACTGCCGCATGGCTCCATTATGCCGAAGGCACCGGGGCGCAGGTCATCGGGGCCGGTGTAAAGGCGAAGTTCCATTTCGGTGTCGCTTGTGACGCGGGGCAGGAGGATGGTCTTGCCGGCAAGGGGATTCTCTGTTTTTGCAGCAATGGCATCCGAAGCTGTCGTGTCGGCGAGCAGGCGGTGAGTATTCACCTCGTCGGGCAGCGAGTGATAGAGCATGACGGTGCGGGCGGCGGCAAATCGCGGATGCGCCGTAAGACGGCTTATAATGGCAAGCGCCGTTTCGTCCAATTCATTTTGGGCGAAACGGCGCTTAATCTCTCTTATTGTTTTTCTAAGTTCACTTTTAGTCATATTCATTCATCCGGTTAGCGGAAAGGGCAAATGCGTTTCCCTTTCACAGTCGTTATCAGGCTCGGGCAGTTATCGTTCCGCGTATGTGGGTGCGGTGATAGTCGTATGCCGGCGAAGCCATGGCCGTCTGTTTGGTTGCTTTAGGCTTGGCCTCCGGCTTCTTTGGGAACGCCTCGTTCTTCTTGAACACGTCGAGAGCCTTCAGTATGGTCGGGTCGTCGTGGTTGAGATAGTCTATCCATTCCTGCTCGTTGAGGATATTGTATATTATCCTGCTGACGATGAAGCGCTCAAGCAGTTTGTGCGATTTCTTTATCATCAGGTTGCGGCGGCGCAGCCCGTTCTTGTTGGCGTATACGGCAAATTTCTCCACGATGTTCTGCTTTGTCAGATACTCGGCCATATCTTTCATGTTGTCGAACTTGCTGAGAGCGGCCCGGTGGTCATCGGTGTACGAATAGGCAAACTGCAGAATCAGTCCCGACATGCTTGCCTCCTTATAATAAGACGTTATGTCGGTGGTGTCTTCGGGCACGAAGATGTCGGGCGTTATGCCGCCACCGCCGTATACCGTGCGGCCGATGTTGGTGTGATATTCCGGTCCGGTGTGCTTGATGCTGTCCTGATTGAAGAACTCTCCGTGCTGATAGCGGCTGACGAGATCTTCCTCGTAGCTCTTGTCAGCGCCCGAGGAGTATGGTTTCTGTATACATCTGCCTGCCGGAGTGTAGTAGCGGGCAATCGTAAGACGAATCATCGACCCGTCGTTGAAGGCTATCGGCTGCTGTACGAGACCCTTGCCGAATGAGCGGCGGCCGATGATGGTGCCGCGGTCGTTGTCCTGAATGGCTCCCGCGAGAATCTCGGATGCCGATGCCGAACCCTCGTCGATGAGAACCACGAGCGGTATGTGCTGATAGCTGCCCCGGCCGTCGCTGCGATACTCCTGCCGCGGCGACTTGCGCCCCTGCGTGTATACTATCAGTCTGCCCTTCGGCAGGAACTCGTTGGCTATCTGAACCGCCGACGCGAGATAACCGCCGGTGTTGCCGCGCAGGTCGATAACCAGATTGCGGAAGTCCTCCTGCGACAGTTGTGCCAGGGCTATGAGCATGTCGGGATATGTGTTCTCGCCGAAGTTCTTTATCTTTATGTAACCCGTCGTCTCATCAAGCATATACGTTGCGCTGATGCTCCGTTGCGGAATGTCGCCGCGGGTCACCGTTATTTCCCTTATCTTCTTCTCGCCGTAGCGCAGTATGCCCAGCTTCACCTTCGTGTCTTTCGGGCCTTTCAGCTTGTGCATGGCCTCTTCGTTGGTAACCTTCTTGCCAACGAAAACCGTGTCGTCAACGCTCACAATCTTGTCGCCGGCAATCACTCCGGCACGCTCTGCGGGCCCGTTGCCCACCACGTTCTGCACACGTATGGTGTCCTGGCGTATGGTAAACTCGATGCCCACTCCCGAGAACGAACCCTTCAGGTCGTCGTTCACTATCTGCACGTCTTTGGCACTGATGTATACGGAGTGCGGGTCGAGCTCGGAGAGAATTTGCGGCATGGCACCCTCCACGAGCTGGTTGACGTTGACGGTGTCCACATACTGGTCGTCGACAATGTGCAGCAGGTTGTTCAACTTGTTGCTGCTTGAGTTGATAATGCTCAGTCTGTTGCCCGAGAAGTGGTTTGCGTAGAATGTTCCTATGAGTATTCCCACAATAACACACAATGCCATGATGAGCGGCATCAGACGGTTGGATTTATTCTTGTTCATCGTTGTTTGTTTGGTCTTTTATATGCAGTCATGCGTCAGGATTGAGATACATCACCTCTATGCCGGCCCGCTTCAATAGCGTCAGGCCGTCTTCCAGCCGGTAATGCTCGCCGTAAACCACACGTTTTATGCCGGCCTGAATGATCAGTTTGGAACATTCGATACATGGCGATGCCGTGACATACAGTGTAGCCCCCTCGCTGTTGTTCGAGCTTCGGGCAAGTTTTGTTATGGCGTTGGCCTCGGCGTGCAGCACATACGGGTGGGTTACGTTGGCGGCATCTTCGCACACATTGTCGAAACCACTCGGCGTACCGTTGTATCCGTCGCTTATTATCATCTTGTTCTTCACCACCAGGGCACCCACCTGCCTCCTTTTGCAGTAGCTGTTTTCGGCCCAGATGCGTGCCATGCGCAGATAGCGCAGGTCGAGCAATAGCTGTTTTTCCTCCTCTTTTGTCATATTTCGTGGTTTTGCTTTTGTTATGACTTTATGCCGTTCCGCTTCAGCAGCGCGTCTATCGTGGGTTCGCCGCCGCGGAATCTCTTGTACAGTTCCATGGGGTGTTCCGTCCCGCCTTTGGAGAGTATACATTCACGGAAACGGCGTGCCGTCTCGCGGTCGAAGATGCCGTTCTTCTTGAACACGCTGAAAGCGTCGGCATCGAGCACCTCAGCCCATTTGTAGCTGTAATAGCCTGCGGCATATCCGCCCGACATGATGTGGCCGAACTGCACCGTCATGCATGTGTCGGGCAGCTGTGGCAGCACCATGGCCTTTTCCCAGGCTTTTTTCTCGAAGGCTATGATGTCCTCGTCGAAAGGTTCCTTGCGTGTGTAGTACGCCATGTCGAGCAGACCGAAACTTACCTGCCGCAGACAGCCGTAGGCCGCCATGAAGTTTCGGCTCTTCACTATGCGGTCTATCAGTTCGTCGGGCAGCGGCTCGCCGGTCTTGTAGTGTACGGCAAAGGTGCGCAGAAAGTCTTTCTCCACGGCGTAGTTCTCCATAAACTGCGACGGCAGTTCCACAAAGTCCCACCACACGTTGGTGCCGCTGAGGCTCTCGAAACGTGTGTTGGCAAACATGCCGTGCAGGGAGTGGCCGAACTCGTGGAGGAAGGTCTCAACCTCGCCCAGTGTGAGCAGGGCCGGCTTTTCGGCGGTGGGTTTGGTGAAGTTCATCACCACGCTCACATGCGGCCGCACGTTGACGCCGTTACGGTCGATGCACTGTCCCTGATATTCCGTCATCCAGGCACCGCCCTGTTTGCCTTTGCGTGGGTGGAAGTCGGCATAGAACACTGCCAGATACGATCCGTCTTCGTCGAAGACTTCGTATGCCTTCACGTCGGGATGGTAGACGGGTATGTCCTTGTTCTCCTTGAATGTGATGCCGTAGAGGCGGTTGGCCAGCCCGAAAACGCCGTCGATCACCTTCGACAGCTCGAAATAGGGACGCAGCATCTCAGAGTCGAGATTGAAGCGCTCGAGTTGCAGCTTGTGCGAATAGAAACTGAAGTCCCAAGGCTGCATCACGAACGAGCGTCCTTCTGTCTTGCGTGCCGTCTTCTCTATGTCGGCCACCTCTTTCAGTGCCGTGGGGCGGTAGGCGTCTATCAGTTGGTCGAGCAACCTATATACGTTGCGCTTGTTTGTGGCCATGCGCTGTTTCAGCACATAGTCGGCATAGGTCTTGTAGCCCAGCAGTTGGGCTATCTCACGGCGCAGGTTGACAATGCGTTTGCATATCTCGATATTGTTTTCCGTGTTGTCGTGCGTGCACTCTGTGTTTTTGGCCATATACATCCGGCGGCGCAGTTCGCGGCGGGTGGAGTAGGTCATGAACGGGCCGTAGCTTGGGTGGTCGAGTGTGAATATCCATCCTTCCATCCCACGGTCGCCTGCTTCATGTGCCGCTGCGTCGCGTGCCGTGTCGGGCAGTCCGTCAAGGTCGGCCTCGTCGGTGATGTGCAGTGTGAAGGCCTTGTTCTCTTTCAGCAGGTTCTGCGAAAATTGGAGCGAGAGCATGCCTGCCTCTTCGGTGAGGCTGCGCAGGCGCTCCTTGCCCTCTTCGTCGAGCAGGGCACCGCTGCGCACAAACCCGTCGTAACAGTCGTCAAGCAATCGTTTCTCTTCTGCTGTCAGCCGGCGGTGATGGCGGTGTACGGCCTGTATGCGTTCAAAGAGCCGGCGGTTCAGTCTTACGTCGTTGGAGTGCTGCGTCAGTATGGGCTGCATCTTCTGTGCCAGTGCATCGAGGTTGTCGTCTGTCTCGGCACTCAGCATGTTGAAGAACACTGTCGACACGCGTGACAGCAGGTCGTAGTAACCTTCGGGTTTGTCTTTCTCTTTTTTGCTTATTATGGTGTTGTCGAAGGTGGGCTTCTCGGGGTTGTTTATAGTCTTTTCTATCTGTTCGTTGTCACGGCGTATGCCTTCCATGAAGGCTTCTTCGAAGTCTTCAAGACGTATGCGGTCGAAAGGCACCGTGTCGTGCGGGGTGTTATATGGTTCGAAAAAAGGGTTCTTGTGTTCTGTGGTTCCAACTATATTCTCGTTCATGTCGTTAATAATGAATGGTATGGTTCATATTTAAAATTATTGCAAAGTTAACAAAAATATCACTCATACATTAATATATGGCGAAAAATTAAATTTAAATAACGTGGGGGAGGACCATTTACAGCATTTTGACATAAAGACATATTCGTTTTTAGACATAAAGACATATTTAGTTTTAGAACTTTATTGGACTTTCGTCTTTATGTTTTTTCTGTATGAAAGAATTATGTCTTTATGTCTAAAATAAAATATGTCTTTATGTCTAAAAGAAACATGTCTTTATGTCAGAGAAGTCGTTCGATGGCTGGGATGGTGATGCGTCCGCGGCTTAGCCGCAGCAGTCCTTTCTGCTGCATCCTGTTGAGGGCTCGTGACACATCAAGGCGGCTGTCGTTGACCTCGCAGGCCAGTCGTTCCATATATATCGACACCTTTTTGGAACCCGTGGGCTGTTGGCAGTGGACGATGAAGAACCGCGCGATACGTTCCTCCAACGACTTGGGGGCGGCCTGCCATTGCGTACTTATCTGTTTCTGCGTCTTCATGGCAAAGATATTGAGCATGTTGAGGCGGAAGACGAGGAAGCTCTCCGTCATGTTGACAACTTCTTTCTTGTCGATGGTGATGAAGTTGGTGTCTGTAAGTGTGTGTATGGTACTGCGGAAGCGCAGGGACGGACCGAAGAGACATTCGGGCTGGATGAGATAGGGAGCCGCGATGTCCTCGTAGAAGGTATAGCTGAGGTCGGCGGCCGTTGTCTCTATTCCAAGCGTGCCGTTGACAAGAAAGTAGAAACGGTCGCACCGTTCACCTTCCTTTATTATCCGTTTGCCCTCGGGGTATTTCACGAAGTCGAGCCTTGTGCGGGTCACCATCTGCAAAAGGTCGGCACGGCTCATTCCCTGGAACAGAGGGAACTGGAGCAGTTTGTCGTAAAGTTGCAGTTTGGGCATGATACGGGGCGCTTGTTGTTCTACTTGTATATGTCAGGCTCTTCGCTGACCTATTTGTTTATTTTGTCTTTCAGCGACGGCGATGCCCACACGGCATTGTTGCCGTGTTCGTCAGAATATATGAGATATGCCATCAGTTCGGGGTGGCGTTTGAGAATTTCCCTGGCTTTGTCCAGTCCCATCACCATAAAAGACGTAGCATAGGCATCGGCAGTGGCGCAGCTGTCGGCAAGCACAGTGGCCGACAGTATGTTGTGCTGCACCGGAAGGCCTGTGCGAGGGTCGATGGTGTGGGCAAAACGCTTGCCGTCTTTGTAGTAGAAGTTGCGGTAGTTGCCGCTTGTGGCCATGGCCTTGTCGGTGACGTTGAGTATGGTCTGCACCTCGCGGTTGGTGTCCAGCGAATCTTCGGTAGGCTTGACAACACCAATCTTCCATGCCATACGCTTCTCGTTGATGCCGCTTGTCACAATCTCACCGCCTATCTCTATCATGAAATTTGTTATGCCGTGGCGGCGCATCAGTCCGGCCACCACATCGCAACCGTAGCCTTTGGCAATGGCGGAGCAGTCGAGCATCAGCCGTTTGTCGGCCTTGGTGATGACGGGGCGTCCGTCGGCACCGGCGGTTTCTTTCACTTTCGTGTAGCCCACAAAACGTCGCAGACTGTCAATGGCGTGCGGGGTGGGCGGGGTGTTGTTCTTGAATCCGAATCCCCATGCGTTGACAAGCGGTGCGACGGTTATGTCGAAAGCGCCGCCGGTCTCGGAGGATATGCGTTCTGCCATGCGGTACACCTCGATGAACATGCTGTCTGTGGCTGTGCTTTCTCCACTGTTTATCTTCGATATGGTTGACCGGGGATTGAAGACAGACAGGGCGTTGTCCACCTTCTTCAGTTCGGCTTCGATGTCTTTTTTCAGATTCTTTTCACTCTGGTATGTGATGGAATACACCGTACCGAAGACGAATCCGTTGTCGTGCTGGTAGGGTGTGGAACGTTGGTTGCTTATGATGAGCACCGTACCGATTATGAGAAAGGCGAGAAACGGCAGCTGCCATATAAGCTTTTTGCGTCTGTTTTGTTGTTCGTTGTTCATGACACTCGGCTTCTTTTAAATGTCTATTATTACGTTGAAGTTGGCGCCAAGGCGGGTGTCGCCGTAAATGCCGTAGCCCGGTACATACCATGCGTTTCCCACGCTCGGGTCTTTATGAGACAGGCGGCGCTTGTAGCGGAACGTCCATCCCATATGCAGCGGCCCCCAGATTTTGGCGTCAAGCCCGAACACCACTTCCGCCCAATGTTGGTTGCAGTGGTCGCCGTTGGCTGCAAAACCGGTAACGGATCCCCATACGGGGTCGGTCATGCCGGGGCGCGAAATGTCGGTGTTGTATGCTGTGAAGGCATAGCGTATGCCGCCGTAGAGGCGGTTGGGGGCATGCTTGTTGCGGAGCAGGTTGATGTCGCAACCCAGCCGGAAGTAGGGGGCGCCGGTCTTGTAGTATATGCCCGTCACTTCGTCATCGTGCTCGGCGCGGCCGTAACCCACTTCGACGATGGGGAAATACTGGTCGTGGAGGTTGAGGCGCAGTGCGGCTTCATATTCGCCGTAGTCGCCGAGTGCCTGCATGGCCGGCCCCACGAGGTCGAACGACACGGCAAAACCGTTGAACAGCGGCACGGAGTCTTTCTGAATGGAGAAGGTCTTGTTCTGTGCGCCGGCGGAAACAAATGCCGCGACATACAGCAGCAGGCTAATCGCGGCTCTTGAAATATATGTGGAAATGTTCTGTTCCCGAATCATAGTTTACCGATTTCTTGTTTATGGCAATGGAGTCGATGGCGTGGCGTGTCCATCTCACCCCGTTGATGGTGTGGAAGAACGACGCGCTGCAGTCCACCGACTCGAAGTGCGGGTAGTTGTCTTTGTTTACATACACGGTGTCTCTGTGTGTCGCGGCGATATTGCTCACCTCGAAGAAGAGCGTGTCTTCGGGGTCGTTGTAGCTTATCGGCAGGATGAACTCCTTGGTGTTCAGGCTGCGGTTGAGCAGCACGCTGTCGGTGCCGTCGCGCCGTGTGGTGTATATGGTGAGCGTGTCGCCGAGGGTTGCCTCCGTGCCGTTGCTGTCATACAGCTTGTACATGGTGTACACGGTGTTCTGCACCGGGCAGTCAATAGACGAACAACCGGTGATGATGGCGAAAAAAAAGAACGGCAACAAGCCGGAAATGTGCCTTATGCGGCTTTTTCCCGTCTGTTGCCGTCTCGGCTTGTCGTATGCTGTTTTCTTTCTCATTTACATCATTTGTTTGGTGGAAACGTGGAACGGCGGCGTGCGCGAAGCACGTCTCCGCTCATATTTTTTCCGCTATCTGATAGTCGTTGCGTCCGGATGACGACCGGCTGATGAGGTCGCCGAGGAATCCGGCAAGGAACAGCTGGGTGCCGATGATCATCATCGTGAGCGATATGTAGAAATAGGGTGAGCTCGTGATGAGCCGCTGCGGAATGTTGTTGGCAAGGGCGTACATCTTGTCGGCCCCTATTGCGCAGGCTGCGATGAAGCCGATCATGAACATTATTGACCCCATGAATCCGAAGACGTGCATGGGCTTGCGTCCGAAACTGCCGAGAAACCACAGGGTGATGAGGTCGAGGTAGCCGTTGATGAAGCGGTTGAGGCCGAATTTCGACGTTCCGTATTTGCGTGCCTGGTGGTGCACCACTTTCTCGCCGATTTTCTTGAAGCCGGCGTTCTTGGCCAGGTAGGGGATGTAGCGGTGCATTTCGCCGTATACCTCTATATTCTTGACAACCTCTTTGCGATATGCCTTCAGTCCGCAATTAAAGTCGTGCAGGTTTTTGATGCCCGATACTTTGCGGG
>NZ_URNN01000051.1 GCF_900549175.1 uncultured Prevotella sp.
ATTTCGAGAAAAAAGAAATGTTAAATTTTAGGAATTATTCTGACAGAAAGACATGTTTCTTCGGACATAAAGACATGTTTTTTAGACAGAAAGACAGAAAAAGAATATGTCCCTAAAAATATGCTTTTTATGTCTTTATGCCCAAAACCAAACATGTCTTTATGTCTAATAAACCCATCTATATGCAAATCTATAGATAAGTCGCAAGCAGAAATGCCATATTCGGAAAAAAGGTTCGCACAGACATTCGGAAGGAAAGAAACGGCAGAGCCTGATATCCCTGTAAAGCCTCGCAATGTTGCGCTGCAACGGTGTAGGATGCGCACTGGTCAAAACACGCGTGTCGTACTTTCCGAAATTTCCGCCAAGCATAATCTCATCCACCAGCAACCGGCCAAGCCTTTCGTCCGGCACAGAAATCATACAGTCACGGTCGAGCATGAACACCCTCTCCATCACCCACATGACGGCACGGGAGAAGTCATATAGTCCGAAACGCGAAATAGTGGCTTCCAACTCCGCCCTAACCCGTTCGTCAGCCATCAACCGCTCCCTGTTAGTCACCAACAGATAATAATAGTCGACAAACTGCTTCAGCCCCACCCCTTTGTGCAAGAAATGATTGAACATATGGGTAAGCTGGAACACCACGTTGAACTCAAACGTAGGCACGACAACACTCCCGGCACCTTCAGGCAGGTCGATCTTATTGGCTTGACAGGCATCAAAATTCATACGGAACCACTTCTGAAGCCTGTGATTGTGTATGGGATTGAACATGAAAGAAGGCCGGTAGTGCACCTCTACAGGCACATCGCCGCACCAATTCCACTCGATGTGGTGATAGTATATCTTTCCACCCACACTGTCTCTTACTGCAAAATCAATGATACGCCAGCATCCGCCGTCAAGCCATACATCGATGTCGCCCGGTGTCCGCGCCATCGGGTCGGGATAGACAACGGCATTGCCCTGCCCCTTCAATATGCAAGTGCGAAACCCCCAGTACCCAAACCTAAAGACAACAAATGCCGTCGCCTCGTTTACGGTCCGGTTGCGCTGCTCTATCTGACTGCATGCGGCCTCCCATTCGAGCACAACGTCCCGCGGTGGCCACTGCTCAGCCGGCAACCGCATCAACCCCGCCCTGCACACGCCCACAACGGCCTGCTTACGCGCCATATCAAAAAGCGCGCGCCACTCGTCTGCCGTAATGGCGCGCGAAAACTTGTCACGCCGCCCTAAAGCGACCTGCAGGAGTTCGAAAAACACTTCAGTCATAGAGAAACCATTCATCAACAAACCGATGTGAGTTCTCCTGTGACGGAGTCGATGATAAACCCGCGCACGTTGACATCGCCGGGAACGAGAGGATGGTTGCGTATGCAGTCAACCGTCTTGCGTACCGACTCATCCGTGTCGTGGAAGCCTTCGAGCCATTCGTCAAGATGTATTCCGCAATGGCGTATGGTGGCAAGCGTCTCCTCCGTTATTCCGCGCTGCTTCATCTGTGATATCATTTCTCCGCCGTCCATGTGGCAGGCACCGCAGGTGGTATGGGCGATGACCATTATCTCGTTCACGCCAAGCTCATATATCGCCACAAGCAGACTGCGGATGTTGCTGTCGAAAGGATTGAGGATGGTGCCGCCGGCATTCTTTATCAGCTTCGCGTCGCCATTCTTTATGCCCAGTGCCGCCGGCAACAGTTCTGTCAGGCGGGTGTCCATACATGAGAGTATGGCCAGCTTCTTGTCGGGATACTTGCTCGTTATATACTTCTCGTAGCCGCGGTCGGCCACAAACTTACGGTTGAATTCAAGAATTTCATTTATCATAGTTGTCCGGTTTTATAGATTGACTAAAACTTTTCTGATACTTATCGCCGACAGCCCGCGCCACCACATACCCCATTGTCCAGGCCGCCTGCAAATTGAATCCGCCGGTTATGGCATCCACATCAAGCACCTCGCCGGCGAAATACAGTCCGGAGTGTTTCCTGCACTCCAATGTACGCGGGTCGACCTCGCCGAGCGACACGCCGCCGCAGGTGACGAACTCCTCCTTAAACCTGTTCTTGCCGTCTACACGATAACGGCTGTTAACGAGCGTTTCGACAAGGCGGTTCATGCCCTTGCGCCCCAATTCGCCCCACCGCATGGCAGGATTCAGCCCGCAACCGGCAAGCAGATACTGCCAGAGACGGTTGTTCAACTGTCGGGGATACAGCGATGAGAGCTGCCTCTGCGGATGGCCGACGGCAAACGCGGCGAGCGCCTCCTGGGCCTCCTGGCCGGTGGCATCGCCAAACCAGTTGATGCACAGTTCGGCACGATAGTCGTTGTCGTGCAACAGTCGTGCGGCATACGACGACAACTTCAGTATGGCCGGACCGCTCATGCCCCAATGCGTGATGAGCAACGGCCCCGAAGCACGCAGTTTTGTTCCGGTCAGTCCGGCGGTGACGTCGGCCACCACCGTACCCGACATTTCCGTTATGCCGCATCCGGGCAGGCACAGGCTGAAGAGCGACGGCACGGGCGACACCGTGTCCACTGAAAGCTGTCGGAGCATGTCAAGCCCCGACAGCTTCTGACTGCCCCCCGTGGTGACAATCACCACATCGTAAGTTTCCGACCTAACGTCATCAGGCGACAGAGCATCAGCCGGTCGTGCCACCACCGAAAACCGCTCTCCGCCGGCAGCCCCCGATTCAAGGGCCGCGCCGCCAAGAGGAACAATGTCAACCACCCGGCACCCCGTAAGCAGCCTTACCCCACCCCGGTGCATCAGCCGCGTGAGCGTGCCCACTATCTCCATGGCATCCTGCGACTGCGGAAACACACAACAGTCATCCTGCGTAACAAGTCTTACACCTTCACGTTCAAACCACGCGCAGACATCCTCATGACCGAAAACCCTCAACAGGCGCTTCATCAGCCGCTCTCCACGCGGATAGACGGCTGCAAGCCCCCTCACCTCTGCAAACGAGTTGGTAAGGTTGCAACGGCCTCCGCCCGTCACGGCCACCTTTGCCAGCGGTTTGCGGCCGCTCTCATAAACGGTGACATGTGCCTGCGGACATATCTTCTTAAGGTTCACGGCAGCAAAACATCCCGCCGCCCCTGCACCTATTATGGCTATTCTCATGGTGCAAAGATAATAAATAAAAATGATTGACAACAAGAAAAAGACATAAAAAGGCTGTGTCAAAATCAGGTTCATACACACGGTAGGGACATATTCTTGTATTTGTCCGTCTAATAAATGTTGAATATCAACATGTTACGAGCGGACAAATACAAGAACATGTCCCTACAAATCTAATGAGCCGAATTTTGATACAGCCTTCAAAAAGATATTTTATATCATGCCATTACTGACGGCTGCCATACTGCTGGTCGAGATTGAAAATGGCCGAATCGCCCATCTTCTTGATGCGGTCTACGATGCCCGAAGCCGTAGCCTCTTCCTCCACCTGCTCGCGAACGAAGCCCCAGAGGAAATCCTGTGTAGCCTTATCCTTCTCGGCAGAAGCGATGTCCACCAGTTCGTCTATCCAGCGCGAAACCTTGCACTCGTGTGCATATACCTGCTCAAACACTTCAAGCGGTGTACCCCACTGTGTGGGCACGGCGTCAATCTGGCCTACAACAGCCGTTCCGCCACGCTTGATGACATAGTCTGCCATCTGATAGGCATGGTCCATTTCCTCCTGCGACTGCTTCTTCATCCATGTTGCGAAACCGGTGAAGCCCTCCTTGTCAAAATAGAAAGCCATTGAAAGATAGAGATTGGCCGACCATATCTCTCTTGCAATCTGCGCATTTATTGCGTCCTGTAATTTCTGTGTAATCATAATTCTAATGTTTTTTTAATGAATAACTCTACGACAAAATAAGCAAAAGCCATACCAAAGACATGGTTTGCCAATATGGCAGAACTATTTAAATGTATTTTAAACCTGTGTAACATTTTTGAATGATTCATCTGACATTCCGGGTGACAGAGCGACATTCCGTCTTTCACATTCAAGGAAAAATCATTTTCTTTATCCTGCCTGTGTGTAATCTCATGTTTTTATTGTACTTTTGCATTCAGAATACATTATATATAATATACACACAACAAGATAATGGAAACAACCATCATAGCCGGCCCTTGCGTCATCGAATCGGCCGAGCTTTTAGACACCGTGGCACGTGAACTGGTGAGAATAAACCGGGAGCTCGGCACCGACATCATCTTCAAGGCATCGTTCGACAAGGCCAACCGCACATCCGTCACTTCGTTCCGCGGTCCGGGTCTGGAGAAAGGCATGCAGATGCTGGCCGACATAAAGAGCCGCTACGCACTGCGCATACTGACAGACATACACGAGAGCTGGCAGGCCGCCCCCGTGGCCGAAGTGGCCGACGTGTTGCAGATACCGGCTTTCCTCTGCCGTCAGACCGACCTGCTCGTGGCTGCGGCACGTACGGGTCGCACGGTGAACATCAAGAAAGCCCAATTTCTGAGCGGCCAGGACATGCGCTACCCTGTGGAGAAGGCGCGCGATGCCGGTGCAAAGGACATCTGGCTGACGGAACGCGGCAACATTTACGGATACAACAATCTGGTTGTCGACTTCCGAAACATTGACGACATGCTTCAGATTGTGCCCACCGTCATCATGGACTGCACCCACAGTGTTCAGCGACCGGGTGGCGCCGGCGGCAAGACCGGCGGCGACCGTCGTTTCGTGCCGCAGATGGCGATGGCAGCCAAAGCTTTCGGTGCTACGGGATGGTTCTTCGAGGTTCACCCCGATCCGGACAAGGGTCTGAGCGATGCCGCCAACATGCTGGAACTTGGAAAACTGGAAGGGGTAGTGAAGGGACTTCGTTTTTAGGAGTTAAAGGAGTTATCGCTCTTTTTAGGAGTTAAAGGAGCGAAAGCCAATACCGGCATAAAGAATGGCGGTTGTGAGTTATAAAGAAATAGAGAAATAAAAAAAACAATTCCCTTCACCAACTCTGTCGCTCCCCCTTTGGGGGGAGTTGGAGGGGGCCGGGATGTATATTATGACAACAAGAGAATACGCGATACAATGTATCAAAGATGAGGCCGAGGCACTGCTTGACCTCATTCCAAAGATGGACGAGAATCTCGACCGTGCAGTGGAATTGATATACAGCTGCCACGGCAAAGTGATAATAACAGGTGTGGGCAAAAGCGGACACATAGGTGCCAAGATAGCAGCGACGTTGTCGAGCACCGGCACACCGTCGTTCTTCATCAATCCACTCGATGTGTTTCACGGCGACCTCGGCGTGATGACACGCGATGACGTCGTTCTGGCCATATCAAACTCCGGACAGACCGACGAGCTGCTGCGGTTCATCCCTATGGTGCTGCACATGCAGATACCCATCATCGGCATGAGCGGCAACCCGCAATCGCTACTCGCCAAATATTCCACCTGCCATCTGAACGTGAGCGTGAAGAAAGAGGCCTGCCCGCTCAACCTCGCCCCCACAAGCAGCACCACGGCCATGCTGGCCATGGGGGACGCGCTGGCAGTGGCACTGATGGAACGCCGAAACTTCCGCCCGCAGGATTTTGCGCAATTCCATCCCGGAGGCGAACTGGGCAAGCGTCTGCTCACCACGGCACAAGACGTGATGCGCACCACCGACCTGCCGGTGATTAGCCCTGACATGCACCTCGGCGAAGCCGTCATTCTTGTGAGCAAAGGCAAGCTGGGACTGGGTGTTGCCGTATCCGATGACCAGATAGCCGGCCTCATCACCGATGGAGACATACGCCGCGCCATGGAAAGATGGCAGGCCGAATTTTTCGACCATACCGTAGCCGACATCATGACCGTAACCCCCAAAACAGTATCGCCACAAACGAAGATTTCCGAGATACAGGCCATCATGAACCGTTATAAGGTGCACAGTGTGCTTGTCATCGACAGCAAGCGCCGTTTGCTCGGAGTGGTTGACCATTATGCGTGCATGGTATAAAAAATCAGAATATAATAATGAGACAGCATTTGCTCATCGCCGCATTACTGCTGATATGCACGTCAGGAATGTGCGGCGAGACCAGCGATTCGACTATCGTCAGAATACTTGAGAAAGAGGGTGTGAACTTCTCGCACAACAACAGAGTGACACTGCTCACCACGGGTAAGGAGAAGTTTGACGACATGTTCAAGGCCATCCGGCAGGCCCGCAGCAGCATACATCTGGAATACTTCAACTTCCGTAACGACTCGATTGCATCGGAACTGTTCAACCTGCTGCGCGAGAAAGTGAAGGAGGGGGTGGAAGTAAGGGCGCTGTTCGACGGATTCGGCAACGACTCCAACAACCGGCCCCTGCTCAAAAAACATGTGGAAGCACTGAGAAAGGACGGCGTGAGGATATACGAGTTTGACCCCATACGCTTTCCCTGGGTCAACCATGTGTTCAACCGCGACCACCGGAAGATTGTGGTCATAGACGGCAGCATAGCCTACACCGGAGGCATGAACGTGGCCGACTACTACATCAACGGCACCGAACAGGTGGGCGAATGGCACGACATGCACTGCCGCATAGAGGGCGGAGCCGTCAACGAGTTGCAGATGATATTCTCACGTATGTGGGAGAAGGTGACGGGCGAAGACATCTGGCGTCCCGAGTATTTCCGCGCCTACACACCGGAGGAGTTTACCGGTCTGAAGCCTGACACTACCGTCACCGCCGGCCATAAGATGGTGGGCATCATCAACCGCGAGCCGCGCAAGACGAACAAAATCATCAGAACGTTCTATCTCGGCGCCATCGACAGTGCGCAAGACTCAATAAAGCTGATAAACCCGTATCTCACGCTCAACCGCAAGCTGAAGCGGTCGATAAGGAATGCCGTCAAGCGCGGAGTGAAAGTGGAGATAATGCTTGCAGCCAAAAGCGACATTCCGCTCACTCCCGACTGTGCGTTCTACAACGTGCACAAGCTCATGAAGAAGGGTGTCGACGTGTGGCTGTACCAGCCGGGCTTCCATCACACCAAGGTGATAATGGTGGACGGGCGCTTCTGCACCGTAGGCAGTGCCAACCTCGACGCCCGCAGCCTGAGAATGGACTACGAGGAAAACGCCGTGATAATAGACGCACACACAACAAAGGAGCTTGACAACCTCTTTGAACGCGACAAACGTGAAAGTGTCTACCTCACGGAAGAGGTGTGGGACGAGTTCCGCACGCCGTGGCAAAAGTTCAGGGGATGGTTTGCCCATCTGCTCGCACCGTTTCTTTAAAAGAAAAAAATGTCACGCAACACGACCATATCAATCTGCAAGGCCATAGGCATAATACTGATGGTCATCGGCCATACGGAAGGAACGGGCTGGCTCGGCTCGTTCCTTTACGAGTTTCACATGCCGCTGTTCTTCATCACGGCAGGCTTCTTCTTTTCCCTGAAGTCTCTTGACGACGAAGCCACATTCGTCAAGAGACGTTTCAAATCGCTTTATCTGCCGTTTCTGAAATGGTCGGTCTTCTTTCTCCTGCTGCACAACCTGATGTTCAGCGTGGGAATACTAAACGAGCAGTACGGCAACGGTGCGGGAGGCGTAACCCACCCCTACTCATGGCACCAGATACAGCAGAACCTGTGGACAATGGTGAGTGCCATGGGCGGCTACGACCAGTTTCTGTGTGGGGCGTTCTGGTTTTTCCGCGGACTGCTCGTGGCGAGCATCTTCTATCTCGTGCTGTTCAAGCTGTACGACAGCATGTTCCGGAGATACGGCAGTTACAATTTCAATGGCTGCAAAGACTGTTTCCGCGACGAATACCACCGTACCGTCATTCCTCTGGCAGTATGTCTGACGGCACTGTTGCTCGCCATGTGGAAAACATGCGAGGGACTGAGAGTAATCAACCTCATACAAGGCGGCTACCGCGAAATAACGGGGACGTTCTTCTTCGGATGCGGTTTCCTGTTCCGGCAATTTGTGAACAGATACCGCGTACGCTGGTGGATGACACTGATTTTTGCCGCCATTGTGTTTGCATTCTCACGGTTCGCCCCCACAAGTATGGCATGGAACGCCCGCTTCAACGACTTCCTCGCCCTGCCCATACCTGCGCTTTGCGGGTTTCTCATGACTTACAACATCAGCACGTATATTGACAGGCACGAAAACCGGTTGAAGAGGTTTCTCGTGTTTTGCGGTGACAACACGATGTGCATCTTCGTGTTTCACATCCTTTCCTTCAAGCTCGTCAGCCTCATCAAGATATGGTATTACGGTCTCGACATAAAACAGATAGGCTGCCACATGGTCATTCACGAGCACGCCAACGACGATTGTTTCTGGGTGCTATACGCCATCGCAGGCGTATGCCTGCCACTGGCATGGACATTCGCCTACCGCAGGATTGTGGCGCATATCAAGTCGACCATCAGCTGAATCTCGGTCGGCGTCACCCCGTGCCCTTTCAGAAAATCCTCTTCGGGCATGATGATGTCGCTCTCGGCATATTCGCCATAGCTGCCCAACCCGGCCTGCGGATAACGCTTTTTGAGATAGCGCGCGAACAGACCGGCAGCCGACAGGTTGTTACCCGAAAGCCATTCGCAGTAGCCGCTGTTGATGATATCTTCATTCTCCACGCCGTCACTTCCGCAAAGCCGTTCGTAAATATTGCGCGCCTGCTCATACTTGCCGCTGCCGGTCAGGGCACGCGCCATCACACGGTCTACATTGCTGTTGCCGGCATGCTCGTAACTGAGGCGGTAAAGCACTTTCATAGCCTCGTCATACTGTTCAAGATTGGTCAGACAGACACTGTAGCTCAACGCACAGGCCATGTTGTCGGGCTGCAGGCGCAACAATGTGGCATAGGCGTCGCGTGCCTCGGCATAGCGTCCCTCGCCGAACAGCGACCGGGCATGACCGAGAACGGCACGCGGCTCGTCGGGGCGCAGCTCCACGGCATGGCGGAAGCACTCCTCAGCCGTGTGTTCCGCCAACTTCGACTGCATGACGTCCCTGTCACGGCTTGCCAACACCGCACCGGAAAGCATATAATACTGATAGTCGTGCGACTTCTCACTGTAGTTGCCGAGCAAGTAGGCCGCCTCGGTGTACATCTTCCGCTTGACCATGAACGCCGCAATCTCACCGAACCGGCTTTCGAGCTGTGTTCCCCGGAACAGAGGATTGGCAAAGAAGACATAACCCGCCGGACGATTTTCGGCATCACCGTGGTCGAAAGGATTGAAGAAGCTGCCTCGCAGAGGATACAGACGGAAGAAACGGTAAAGATTCTGAAGATAGAAACGCCGGATATAGGCCGGGGTCTGCTGCATTTCGGAAGAGGCATCGATTACGCCCATCAGTGCCCCGCCATTGTCAAACATCTCGCGCATGCTCTTCGGTATGCGGTCAACCACCTGCTTGAAGGCAATGACGAACGAATACTTGTCACTGTCGCAGAACATTCCTCCCTTAACTATATTCTTAAGAAACTTGGCCGGCCCACCATCATTGCCGTAAATGCCGCTTATGGCCGGATGCTCGGGATAAAACGGAACGAACCAGTTGCTTATGCTGTCGAAGAACGGGAAGCGCTTCATCTGCGAGAACCCTCCGAAATATATGTCGGAACCGGCCTTCTGCATGTCTTTCATCTTCCGGAAACTCTCTTCCACTTTCTCCATATTGCGCTCCGAAGCCTCCGGATCGAGAATGTCCTGCATAGGGTCTTCGGCCTTTTCCTCGATGCCGCCGGGAGTGATGCGCAGGTTGTTGTGCTTGAGCAGTTCCGGCATAATCTCTTTCTGAATGGTGCTGGTGTCGCTTTCGGCCATCATGCAGTAAAACAACTGTATTTGCAGTTCGGTCAGTTCGGCACATACCTGTCCGTCGGCAAGCAACCCGTCTACAAGCTGACGCTGCTCGGCGAAAAGGGCGTCACGCCCCTGCCCCATCGACAGCACCCACCCCACAAGCGCACGCTGCCTAACACTATCATCGACGCTGCGGCGGTAAACATTGACAAGAATACGGAACTTGCAGATGTCGAAGATGTTCATGGTACTCAGCATCAGTGCCGACACGATGAGCAGCTGGTCGTTGACATCGACCGTGGGCGACAGCAATATCTGCTCGAACGTAGCGGCCATACCGTCCGACCACTGCGGCGATGTCCAGATATAGTCGAAAAGGTCGTTCATCATCTGCTGGTGAGCGGCATGGATGCCGGCCTTGCGGGCAGCCCCGATGTGTTCCGGTTCAAGTCCGAGCATGGCCAAATCGGTAACGAAAGTCTCCAGCGACCTGCGCAGCACATCCTCCGACCAGTCGCGGCCCGCGCCGTCAAGACGCCGGCAGATGCCCGCCATAAACGACGAATGGGTGGTGGCATAACGCAGGCAGGTGTCAGCCGTGAGCCTGTACACACGCCGCAACAATTCGCCGTAGATGCTGTCAAGCTGCGGGTCACGGTACCCCTGACTCCAATAACCGGCCATACGTTCATAGTCTCCGCGTATGCTGTCAAGCCGTTCGCCGATATTCAGCTCGGGGTATTTGCAGCCGAACGTTGCCAACGCCTCCATCGCTCCGGAGAGACGGCGGTTGTCAATCAGTCGTAATATATCGTCAAGTTCTTTATTTGTTTCCATCGTTATCAGGTATTGTTGCGTCACTTTCAATCTTTTTCCGCAGCCACTCCACGGCATAGTCGGCATCCGCCTGACGCGGGGGCGCCGCATGCACAAACATAATGTCCTTGGGCAACCGGTCGACAACCGCCGGCCCCACCTTGCAACATTTCATTATCACAGACCGATAGTTTCTCACACCATGCCTGTTGATTGAGTCGCACGCCATATTATATGCCTTTACCAGCACCTCCGTCTGTCTCTGTCGGGCAGTATCACCCTTTAGGTCGGCCCTTACGGCTATAGCTCCGAGACGCAGCCCCAGATTGCGCGAGTCCATCAGCACAGGATGCTTCTGTATGCGTGCCGCCGTGGCCTGAGGCTCGGGCAACAGCATGGCATCCATCTCGTTGTTCTCAAGCATCTTCAGTCGCAGGCAGACATCGTTTATCTGTATTCTGAACACCATCTCCGGCTTCAGCTTCACACTGTCCACGGCGTAATCGCCAAGCAAGTCGGTAGCCGAATAGCGCGTCATGGCAAGCATCTTGTCGTTGAGCTGCTTCAGGTTTCTTATACGTGAGTTGCGGTTGGTTATCAGTTGCCAACAGGCATCCGTAGCCGCTATATAATCCAACGGTATGCCCCTGTCGGCGATGCGCTGTCCGCGGACAAGGTCGGTGGCCGTGCCTTCCACCCGCCGTGCCAGCATAGCCTCGTCGCAGTCAATGTGCGCCGCATAATGCTTCAGTCTCACGTCGGCACCCAAAGCCTCAAACAAGCCATAGTCGGCAGCCACATACAGCGGCAGGCAGTCGAGTGTGGGAGTGACGGCTATCTTCAGTGCCGCCGAATCCTCACGTGCCAGCCGTATACGTTCCTGTCGCGAAAGAAGTTTCTTCTCTTCGTAAGACTGCCCGCAGGCAACAAACAGTAATACTGAAAAAAGTATAAAGACGGTATGTTTCATCACGCCGGTGTCATTTTAAAGAAAAAGGGCGCCCAACGTATCATAAGATACACGCGCCGCCCTTCCGAATTTTATTAATGTGCGATATTAGCTTTTATCACGCTGCAAAATTAATAAATAATCTGTAAACTCAATCTATATTTTCACTAAATATTGCTATGGCAGAGACCGTGTTCCGAACAATTATACTATATTTCGTACAATTATCATGGTATGATGAAGATATTTATATCTAATTTTGCAAAAACTTACCGGAATATCATAATGACCTACAGCTTAATAACGACAACAAACAACTATATAGAATAATGACAAACAACATCAAAAGACGCATCATGCCATACATAGCCACATTCGTCATGGCTATGTACGCAGGCTGCCACATGCCCGCACAGGCACAGTATCAGAACGTGAAAGACGAGACCCGAAAGGGCAACCGTCCGCTGGCCGACTTTGTCTCGCAGCAGAACACGCTGTTCAACTTCGGGTGGAAGTTCTGTCTCGTCACGAAGGAAAACAAAGAGACCGACTTTGCCTCACCCACGCTTGATGATAGCTCGTGGCGCACGCTCGACCTGCCCCACGACTTCCAGTTTGAGCAGCCTTGGACAGAGAACGGCGGAGGAGCGCGCGGATTCAAGCCGATGTGCGAGGGATGGTATCGCAAGACATTCAGGGCCGACACACTTTGGCAGGGCATGCAGGTGTCGCTCGATTTCGGGGGCATAATCTACCTCGGTGATGTATATATCAACGGCCACAAGGTGGCGTCGACCGACTACGGCTATGTGGGACTGGAGGCCGATGTGACGAAATATCTGCGTTACGACGCTGATAACGTAGTGGCCGTCTATGCCTCGACAGGTCCGAAGAAAGGTTCGCGCTGGTACACCGGAGGCGGACTGTTCCGCGACGTCCAGCTGAAAGTGACCAACCCGACACACATCGCCCGCCACGGCGTGTTCATCTCCACGCCCGAAGTGAGCCGCGACAGGGCCACGGTCAGGGTTCAGGTGGAAGTAGAGGGCTGGCAGAAGAACGACGTAACCATACGCACGCGGCTGCTTGATGCCGCCGGAAAGGTGATGGGAACGGCTGAGAGCTGCATGCCCGGCCATACCAACCAGAAGATTACTGAGGTGGCACTGCCCGAAATCAGCATCGACAAGCCGTCGCTGTGGTCGCCCGACACACCTTATTTATATAGTGCGGAGGTTGTCGTTTCGGCCAATGGCTTGGTTGTCGACAGTCTCAGCGAAACCTTCGGCATACGCAAACTGGAGTTCTCGCCCGATTTCGGCTTCCGTCTCAACGGCGAGAAGCTGTTCCTTAAAGGCAACTCCGGGCACCATGACCTCGGTGCACTCGGAGCCGCAGCCTATGACAAGGCCATAGAGCGCATGATGCTACGGCTGAAGGAGTTCGGATATAACACGATACGCTGTTCGCACAATCCGTATAGCGACAGCTTCGCAAGGATTGCCGACCGCGTCGGAATGATCATTGTCGACGAGCTGATAGACAAGTGGAGCGACGGCGACTACTGGGGCGGCCGCCAACCGTTCACAAACCTGTGGTACCGGCTCATCCCCGAATGGATAAAGCGCGACCGCAACCGCCCGAGCGTAATAATGTGGAGCCTCGGCAACGAGCTGCAGATACGCGAGGATTGGGCGGGCTTCGGCGGACTGAACGACTGGGGCGTAACCACATACAGGATATTCGACGAACTGGTGAAGCGCTTCGACGACACGCGCATGACAACGGTGGCAATGTTCCCTGCGCGGGCCGGAGCGATAACCAAGCGCGCCAAGGACTTCAACACCTATCTCGTACCGCCAGAACTGAGCTGCGCCACCGAGATAGCCTCATTCAACTATCAGTCTGACAAGTATGCGGCGTATAAGAAACATGCTCCACATCTGATTATCTTCCAGAGCGAGGCCGAAACGTCAAACATGCTTGAAGCCTACTACAACATGGACCATGAGAGCAGCGTCGGAATGGCCTACTGGGGAGCAGTGGAATATTGGGGCGAATCGAACTCGTGGCCGAAGAAGGGCTGGAACTATTCGTTCTTCAACCACACCATGCGCCCATATCCACAAGCTTACCTCGTGCGTTCGGCCTTCAAGGCCGGTGAACCGTTAGTGTGCATCGGCGTGATTGACCGCAAGGGCGGCGAGAGCGTCAGCTGGAACGATGTCATCGTAGGCCGTCCGGCCATCCTCGACCACTGGAACTTCGCGGCGGGAACGACGCAGGATGTCGTGACGTACACCAACGCACGGTCAGTCGAACTCGTCGTCAACGGCAAGAGTTTCGGCACGCAAGTCAACGACACGACCATAAAGGACAAGTCGCAGCGCAACACAATCCTATGGAAAGACGTTCCCTACGCGAACGGCGGCTCCATCGAGGCCATTGCCCGCGACGCCGACGGACGTGAGACGGCACGCCACCGCATAGAGACGGCCGGCCGGGCCGTCGCACTGCGCATCGAACCGGAGACCACCAAGTGGACAGCCGACGGCATGGACCTGCTCTACCTCAACATAACGGCCGTTGACAGCCGCGGCCGCATAGTCCCGACATTCGACGAAGAGCTCAGTGTCGACATCGCAGGAGCGGCCACATTCGTCGCTATGGACAACGGAGATCATTACACGGACAGCCTCTTCCACGACGTGACAGCAAAGCCGATGAAGGGCGGACGCATGCAGGTGATACTGCGCAGCACAAGGCAGCAGGGAAAGGTCACGGTGAAAGTGTCAACGCCCAAACTGAAACAGAGCTATAAGACAATAACCATAAAGACCTCAAACAAAGATACAGAATGATGAAAAAAATATTTATGATGGTTCTGGCAAACGTGCTGATGATTATGACATCCACGGCCCAGACCAGCACCATTCAGAATCCCATTCTCCCGGGATTCAATCCCGACCCGTCAATCTGCAGGGTCGGCAACGACTATTATATCTGCAATTCCTCTTTCACGTTCTATCCAGGTCTCCCAATCTATCGGAGCAAGGACCTCCAGAACTGGGAACTGGTGGCACATGCCATCGACCGCCCCGGCATGGTATCGCTCGACGGCGTCAAGGACAAAGACGGAGTTTGGGCGCCGACCATCCGCCACCACAAAGGTAAGTGGTATATATTCTGTAATGTCTCGAACAGAGGCAACTTCTATATCACTGCGGATGATGTGAGAGGACCATGGTCAGACCCTGTTTTCATCAAAGACATGCCGGGAATAGACCCTTCAATCTTTTGGGATGAAGACGGGAAAAGCTATATCCTCAGTAACACAGGCAAGTTTCCGGGACGGAAATACTTGTCTTCCACTGCCATTTGGATGCAGGAGATTGACTTAAGCAACGGGCGACTGACAGGAGAACGTCACTATATTGCCACCGGACACGCGCTCAATGCAAAATATGCCGAAGGGCCGCATCTGTATAAGATAGGCAAGAAGTATGTTCTTCTGATAGCCGAAGGAGGAACGGACTTCTTCCATGCCGCCACGGTCCTGACCAGCGACAAGCTCTTCGGAACTTATCTTCCGCAGACCATCAACCCCGTGTTGTCACAACGTCAGATGGGCTACTCCGCACCAATACAGTGCGTGGGACATTGTGATCTGGTGGAAACGCCCGAGGGTAAATGGTATGCCGTTGCCTTGGGGAAGCGGATGATTGACGGCAAACATACCTTCACCCGCGAGACATTCATCTGTCCCGTCGAAATACAGAACGGCGAACTGGTCTTCAATCCCGGGTATGGCAGCATGACACCTGTTGTCAGCCGCCATGAAACAGGCCTGGCATCGGAACTGAAAGAGCGTGATGAACATTTTGAGTTCAACGGCAACAGTCTTCCCATAGGATGGTATTACAATCGCATACCACATGAAAAAGACTATACCGTGGCCGACGGAACGTTACTTCTCAAACTGCGTCCGGAGACTATTGACAGTCTCGTATGTCCGGCCATGCTCATGAGAAAACCGACAAGCCACAAATATTCGGCTACAACAAAACTCACTTTCACTTCAAAAAAGAAGAATGAGCAGGCAGGAATGGTGCTTCATCGCAACAACGGGGCGTACGTCGCCTTATTGAAAGGACAAGGTTGTCTGGAACTAATAATCAAGGATAAGGACGAGAAGCGCTTATTGGAAAGAATACCATACACCAACAAGGACGTGGTCATCCGACTTTCATGCAATGACCTGACCGGTGTTTTTTCATACGGTCCGTCAACGGAACAACTGACAACGACGGCACCTTTCAGCCTCCTGCCTTTGACCGAAGACAACAAGCTGAACCGTTTCAACGGTCTCGGCATCGGTCTTTACGCCTCATCCAACGGAAAGAAATCAAAGGCACAGGCCGCTTTCGATTATTACGATTACAAGGATTTTCCTGAAACGGAATAACCCGGGTGGGCACTGTCAGCGCTAATAAAAGCTTAAAAGGAAGAATAACCATTTGGTGTCCGGTAAGACTTTTTGACGGATTGTCTGTCTATTGAGTCTACCGGACACCAATCATTATAAGTACATATTACTAATTTTTTACTGCATGGTGAATTATTCACTTGCCTATGAACGCTATTTCGAATAAAGTTGTTAATTTTGTATCAGACATCGAAGTTTCGTAATTTAACGGTAAGTTTTATTATCTGACCGATGTTAAGGAATAATTAAAGAATAAAGCATTAACATGGACAAAATGCCCAAGATTATCATTTCGGAGAATTTTTAATATATAAAGTAGGAATAAGACTTATGAGCGAGACCAACCGCATAGAATACAAGCAGGAGCTAACCCCTGAACTTGATATAGAGAAAGAGGTCATAGCTTTCTTGAATTACAAAGAAGGTGGATATATCTATATTGGTATAGATAAGACAGGAGCCATCATAGGGGTTGATGATGCTGACAGCTGCATGCTGAAACTGAAAGACCGCATCAAGCACAATGTCTCGCCATCTGCCATGGGATTGTTTGACATTGCAGAAGAAAAACGGGAAGGTCGCAGCATTATCAAGATTACGGTTGCCAGCGGAATAGAGAAGCCTTATTTCAAGACTAAATATGGCATGACTCCACGAGGCGCATACCTGCGTGTGGGGACATCGGCAGAGCCTATGCCACAAGAACAGATAGACCGACTTTTTGCAACTCGTACCAGAAACTCTATTGGGAAAATTGCTTCGAATAGGCAGGACTTGACATTTGAGCAACTACGCATCTACTATGACGAGCACGGCAAGAGGCTCACTGATAATTTTAAGCGCACATTAGAACTTCTCACAGAAGAAGGAAAATATAACTATGTTGCTTATCTGTTGGCCGATGAGAATGGAAACTCCATTAAAGTGGCAAAATATTCCAGCCTCGACCGATGCGACTTGGTTGAGAACAACGAATATGGATATTGTTCACTGATAAAAGCCACTAAAAGCGTATTGGCAAAGCTTGATATTGAAAACAAGGTGGCTGCAACAATCACTCCGATGGAGCGTATCGAAACACCATTATGGAATAAGGTTGCGCTCCGCGAGGCTGTCATAAATGCTATCGTACATAACGATTACTCTTTTGAAGTGCCGCCGAAATTCGAGATTTTCCCTGACCGTCTTGAGATAACCTCGGCAGGACGTCTGCCAGAATCTCTTAGCCGCGAAGAGTTTTTCAGCGGTATATCCATACCGCGCAACAAAGAGCTGATGCGCATATACCGTGATGTGGAACTGGTTGAGTCGTTAGGCTCAGGTGTTCCCCGTATATTACGTGCCTACGGAGAGGATTGCTTTAAGTTTACAGACAACTTCATTCGGATAACACTTCCTGTCAGTGTGTATGATGGTGACCATGAAGGTACCCAGATGGCACCCAGTTGGCACCCAGTTGGCACCCAGTTGGCACCCAGTATTGAAAAAATAATCGTTTTCTGTTCCGAAACACGATCCTTTACTGAAATTTTATCATTTATGGAATACACAGACAGGACGAAATTCAGGAGAAACTTCATTTATCCTCTTTTGGAAGCAGAAATATTGGAACCAACAATACCAGATAAACCTAATAGCAGGCATCAAAAATACCGGCTTACCGCCAAAGGTTTGCAACTGAAGGAAATAATAATGAAACCCAAAGAAAGCAAATAACAAAATGTTATGAATCAGACAGAACATATGACTACATTTTCTCAAATACTAAATAAATTGCACTGCACAGCAAAATATAAATCAACATACAGATAATATCTCTAAGGTAAAAGGGGGATTGCAACTGTTGAAGTAACAATATAGTACAAAAAGTTAGAACAAAAGAAACCTCATGACAGCCAACGATATAAAGACATTGATTTCTTCCGACGAGTCGAGGACTTTGGAATTGAAGAAGACCACAGGCGAACTGAAAGACGGTATGCATTCGGCATGTGCATTTCTTAACACAGAAGGTGGATGGCTTATATTCGGTGTAACACCTAATTCTCATAAGATAATCGGGCAAGAGGTCACCGACAAGACTCAGCAAGAGATTGCACAGGCTTTGGCTGGATTGGAGCCTGCGGTGGATGTGCGTCCTGAATATATTGATGTGCCGGAACATCCAGGAAATAAGGTTATAGCAATACATTTCGACGGATGGGTATGGGGAAGGCTTCCTTATACTTTTCATGGTTGCCCATATTATAAAGTGGAAAGCACGACAAAAGAAATGCCCCGACAGATGTTTGAAGAACGGTTGCGAGCATCGAAACCGCAATTTTATGCCTGGGAGCAACAAGAAGCAGAAGGCGTGGATATGATGGATTTAAATGAAGAACGCATAAAGGGTGCCGTAAGGCTTGGTGTAGAACGTGGCCGTATGATGGAGTCAGCCATTACAGAACCCTTAGATAAGGTTCTCGGCAAACTTCAGCTTTTGAAAGACGGTAAACCAAATAATGCTGCAGTTATGCTGTTTGGTAATAGTATATTCAACTATCCGCAGTTACGGTTACGCATGGCGCGTTTCAAGGGGAATGAGAAAATTTCGTTTTTGGATAATTTGAGGGCTGAGGGAAATTTCTTCGATCTGCTGGATGCAGGAATGTCTTTCTTCTTTAAATGGCTTCCGCAAAGTGGAGATATAAAAGGCTTTGTACGCGAGGAGCATTTGGAGATTCCGGCAGAAGCCCTTCGTGAAGCTCTTGTCAATGCCCTTTGCCACCGTCAATATGAAAAATACAATCTGACGGTAGGCATTGCTATTTATGACAATCGCATAGAGATAGAGAATCCCGGCATACTCAATCCAGAACTAACTGTAGAGAGCATTAAACGTCCCCACATATCTTACCCATACAACCCCATCATTGCTGATGTCTTGTTTAGAACAACATTCTTGGAGAATTGGGGTTCGGGAACAGGACGTATAATTGACGCTTGCAGGACACAACAAGTGCCAGAGCCGCATTGGAGCATAAATGGAGATTTCATTGTTGTAACTTTCCCCCGTCCCAATGTCCCTCAAGATGTCCCTCAAGATGTCCCTCAAGATGTCCCTCAAGATGTCCCTCAAGATATGGACTTGGACAGATGGATAGAAAATCAAATTGCCATAACGCCCAAAATAACGACAGAAGAACTGGCCAGTCTTTCGGGAAAGACATCAAAGACAATCAAGCGTCACATTGCCAAGATGCCACATATTAAATATGTGGGTAGCGGTTATAGTGGTCATTGGGAAATAACAGACAGTAACAACTCGTTATAATAACATATAAAATCTGTCTTTAAATTGAAAGGATGAAGTGTGAATAATGCAAATCACCCAAACAAAAGATAAAAGAAAAAATATCATTATGGCAAAAGACAAGACAGCATACGTATGCAGCAACTGCGGCCAGGAATCGGCCAAGTGGATTGGCAAATGCCCCAGCTGCGGACAGTGGAACACATTTAAGGAGATACGCATAGCGGCCGACACGGGCACTCAGGCGGCACGGCAGGCAGCCGTATCGGTGCGGTCGGCGATGGACAAGGGCAAGAACCGTCCGCTGTTTCTCCGCGAGATAAGCGCCCGCGACGAGCCGCGCATCGACATGCACGACGACGAGCTGAACCGCGTGCTCGGCGGAGGGCTCGTGCCGGGGTCGATTGTGCTGCTCGGCGGCGAGCCGGGTATAGGCAAAAGCACGCTCACGCTCCAGACCATACTGCGCCTGCCGGAACGCCGCATACTGTACGTAAGCGGTGAGGAAAGCGCCCACCAGCTGAAGATGCGTGCCGAACGCATAGCCCACGAGCCGAACGAAACGTGCCAGATACTGTGCGAGACATCGCTCGAAAACATCTTCGCCCACATACGCGATGTGAAACCTGAGCTCGTAATCATCGACTCCATACAGACCATTGCCACCGAAGACGTGGACACAAGTCCGGGCAGCGTGACACAGGTGCGCGAGTGTGCGTCGGCCCTGCTGCGCTTCGCCAAGACGAGCGGCGTGCCGGTGATACTCATCGGACATATAAACAAGGAGGGCACACTGGCCGGTCCGAAGATACTGGAGCACATCGTGGACACGGTGATACAGTTTGAGGGCGACCAGCACTACATGTACCGCATACTGCGCAGCATCAAAAACCGCTTCGGCAGCACGTCGGAACTGGGCATCTACGAGATGCAGCAGTCGGGCCTGCGGCAGGTCAGCAACCCGTCGGAACTGCTACTCACGCAAGACCACGAAGGACTCTCGGGCATAGCCATCAGCTCCGCCATCGAGGGCGTACGACCGTTTCTCGTCGAGACACAGGCTCTCGTATCGTCGGCAGCCTACGGCACGCCGCAACGTTCGGCAACGGGATTCGACCAGCGCCGCCTTAACATGCTTCTGGCCGTGCTCGAAAAGCGTGTGGGATTCAAGCTGATGCAGAAAGACGTGTTCATAAACATAGCCGGCGGACTGCGCGTAACCGACCTTGCAATGGACCTCAGCGTCATTGCGGCCGTGCTGTCAAGCAATGTCGACACGGCCATCGAGACCGGCTGGTGCATGGCCGGCGAAGTGGGACTGAGCGGCGAGGTGCGCCCCGTCAACCGCATCGAGCAACGCATAGCGGAAGCGGAGAAACTCGGATTCAGCCACATGATTGTGCCACGATACAATCTCTCGGGGCTCAACACGAAGAAATTCAAGATAGAGCTGCACCCCGTACGCAAAGTGGAAGAGGCCCTGCGGGAACTGTTCGGGTGAGAGCTATATTCATAAATTAACGTGAGTTCGATGAATTCAGAAAAATGCAAGCTGTGTGTCTAATGTACGTTGTACATTGATACACGG
>NZ_URNN01000052.1 GCF_900549175.1 uncultured Prevotella sp.
ATACCGGACACAACCGGCGCCCTGAAAGGGCAAAAGCCTGTGTGCACGCAATCTAAGTTGTTGATATTTAATGCTTTTGCCCTTTCAGGGCGATAGCCCACGCTCGTGTTATCCCCGGGGTGCCGCTTCGCTCTGCCCCGGGCTATGTGCTCGCTGCCCCTACGGGGCGTACCTGTGCATTAAGCAAAATAAACTATATAACCATCCTTTATGCCGGTATTGGCTTTAACTCCTTAGCGACCGTAGGGAGCGATAACTCCTTTAACTCCTTTAACTCCTTTAACTCCTATAACTCCTTAAAAAGCGATAACTCCTTTAACTCCTTAACTCCTAAATAGGGAGCGAAAGCTCCCTATTTGATATTCCTCTCATTAAGCGCCTTTACATATTTCGCGGCATTGTCGAGGTGTTCCTTGTAAGTGCGTGCGAAATTGTGGGTGCCGGAGAAATCTTCTTTGGCACACATATATATATAGTCGTGTTCCACATGGTTGAGCACCGCATCGATGCCGGCAACAGACGCCACCTTTATGGGACCCGGCGGCAGACCGGTGTTTCTGTATGTGTTGTACGGACTGTCGATGTCCAGCAACTTGTGGTATATGCGGCGCAGGGCGAAGTCTTTCCATGCAAACTTTATGGTAGGGTCGGCCTGCAGCGGCATGTCCGTTCTCAGACGGTTGATATACATGCCTGCTATCATGGGCTTCTCGGCCGTGTTGGCCGTCTCCTCGTCGACGATGCTCGCCAGTGTGCTCACCTGCAGCGGCGTCATGCCGATGGCCTTTGCCTTTGCCGTACGTTCGGCGTTCCAGAATCTTTTGTGCTCCTGCACCATGCGTTCCATCAGCTTGTCAATACCCACATTCCAGTAAATGTCGTATGTGTTGGGTACGAACATGGCGGCTATCGTGGCCGTGTCGCAATCGTATCTGGCGCAGAAAGCGGAGTCGGTGAGCGCTCGGGCTATTGTAGTGCTGTCGAGCATCAGCTTCTTCGACAAGGCACCAGCCAGACGGTTCATCGTCCTCGATTCGGGTATGGTGAGGTTGAGTGATGTCTGCATGCCGTTCTTTATGTGGCGGAAGACGGTGAATATCTTTTCTTCCGGTGCTATGGCATAACGGCCCGTGCGTATGTTCCTGTCGTACTTACTGTATCTCGCCAGTGTGCGGAAGCCCTTGATGGAATGGTCCTTGCCCATCGGCGTGAGTTTTGTGTATACGGAGTCGATGTCATCATCATCGTCTATATACAGATACTGTACCGTAGTGGCAGAGGAGAAGGTGGAGAAGAAGTAATAATAGAATATGCCGGCAATGAGCAGCAGGCATGCGCCCGATACGTATAAATAATACTTTGATTTTATTGGTTTCATGTTACGAATGATAAAAAATGATGGCAAAGGTACACCATTTTTCAAAAATGACGAAATGTTTCGTTTGTTTTTTATTACCTTTGCGGTTACTTGAATGGCTTTCCGCCGGAACGGTTGTCTGTCGGCAGACTGCCGGTTGCTGCAGGACGGGGCTTGTTTTAATGAAATTTGAATGATGAGAATATGAAACTTTGGTTCAGCATTACATACGGAACGATGTGGGGTGAAAGTCTCCATGTGGTTATCGAATATATAAGTTATGACGGTAATGTGAAGCGTGAAAACCGTGTGATGAGCACCAGTGACGGAATGTTGTGGACATTGGAGACGGTGGCACACGATTCACGGCACCATCCGGCAGCCTCTTTCCGCTACTGCTATCAGGTGGAGAACACGCAGGGTGAGGTGCTTCGGCGTGAATGGAACATGGTGCCGCGAACATTTCCCTTCGACTCGACAAAAGACTTCATCATGCCTGACAGCTGGCGCGACATACCTCTTCAGGCTTATATGTATACAAATGCCTATGCCGTGGCGACACACGGCAAGAGGGACGAAGAGGTGCAACCGCTCCCCACGTCACTGTACCGCCGTACCGTTCTGTTCCGTGTGTCGGCTCCGCAACTCAAGCCGGGACAGGTGCTGGCCGTCTGCGGCAGTCATCCGGCACTGGGCTGTTGGGACACGTCGCGGTATATGATGATGCAATATGCCGGTCAGGCGGAGTGGGTGCTGTCCGTCAATGTGATGGGGATGGCCTTGCCGATCGAATATAAATATGTTGTAGTTGACGGCAATACCAACGCCTTTGTGGCGTGGGAGGAAGGCGTCAACCGCAACACCGGTGACCGTACAGTATCCGACGGTGAGGTGCTCGTGCTCGACGGAGGCGTCATACGGATGAGGGATAACGATTGGAGGATGGCCGGTGTGGTGATACCGGTCTTCTCACTGCGCAGCACTTCGTCTTACGGAGTGGGCGATTTCGGCGATTTGAAACGGATGGTTGACTGGGCTGTTGAAACAGGAATGAAGATGATACAGATTCTGCCCGTCAACGATACGACCAAGTCGCGTGCATGGGGTGACTCATATCCGTATAACGCTGTGTCGGTAGATGCGCTGCACCCGCATTATGTAGACCTTGAGGCAGCCGGGACACTGGCCGACAAGGCACGCATGACATCCTATCGCCGCCAGCGACAGGAACTCAATGCACTTGCATACAGTGACTACGAGGCCGTGGATCGGGTGAAGACGGCGTATCTCCGCGAACTTTTCTCGGAGCGCGGACAGCAGGTGGCGGAGACGGACGGCTACCGTGCTTTCGTTGAAGACAATGCCGACTGGCTCATGCCTTATGCCGCTTTCTGCTCGCTGCGCGACCGTTATGGCACCGCAAGTTTTTCGGAATGGCCCGAACACTCCGTGTACAACAGGGAGGAGGTGCGCCGCTATTGCGATGACAATGCAGACGAAATACGCTATGTTTGCTTTGTGCAATATCTGTTGCACGAGCAGTTGCTCGAAGCCGGCAGCTACGCACGGTCAAAGGGTGTGGTGCTGAAGGGCGACATACCCATCGGCGTGTGCCGTGACAGTGTGGAGGTGTGGGTGCAGCCCCGGTATTTCAATCTCGACTCGCAGACGGGTGCCCCGCCCGATCCTTTCGCACGAAACGGCCAGAACTGGGGATTCCCCACGTACAACTGGCCGGAGATGATGGCCGACGGATGCAAGTGGTGGCGCAGCCGCTTTGCACGGATGAGCCGTTATTTTGATGCGTTCCGCATAGACCATGTGCTTGGTTTCTTCCGTATATGGGAGATACCGCTCAATGCCGTACACGGGTTGTTGGGACATTTCTCACCGGCGTTGCCGCTCGATCCGGGTGAGATAGAGTATTTCGGCCTGCAGTTCCGCAAGGAGTTGTTCACACGTCCGTTCATCAACGACAACGCCCTGCACCGCATATTCGGTGTGCATGCCGATTACGTGCGCGAGACATTCCTCTTCAAGGGAGCGTACGGACTGTACAGCATGCGGCAGGAGTATGACACGCAGCGCAAGGTGGAGAAACACTTTGAGGGGCGGCATGACGAGAACAGCCTGTGGATACGTGACGGACTGTACAGGCTGATAAGCGATGTCCTCTTTGTGGAGGACCCCCGAAGGCCCGGGATGTACCATCCGCGTGTGGGCGTTTACGACGAACCTATATACGAGGCATTGAGCGCGGAAGAGAAGGAGGCGTTCATGAGGCTCTACAACAACTATTTCTACAGCCGCCATAATGTATTTTGGGGTGACGAGGCCATGAGGCGCCTGCCTACGGCTCTTGACAACACGAGGATGATGGTGTGCGCCGAGGACTTGGGCATGTTGCCCGACTGTGTGGCTCCTGTGCTCGATGCGCTGCGCATAAATACGCTGGAGATTCAGACAATGCCCAAGCAGAGTGCGCTGGAGTTCGCCCATCTTGTGGCAAATCCGTACAGGAGTGTGGCCACCATAGCCACGCACGACATGCCTACACTGCGTATGTGGTGGGAGGAGAACCCCGAGCGGACACAGCGTTATTATGCCTCGATGATGCAGAAAGAGGGGCGTGCACCGGAGCATCTGCCGGCACATCTTGCCGAGGAGATAATAGCACGCCACCTGTATTGCCCCTCGATGCTTTGCCTGCTGTCGTTTCAGGACTGGACGGCCATGGACGCAGAACTGCGGTCGGACTCTCTGCGTGAGGAGAGGATAAACGTGCCGAGCGACGTATATAACCGGTGGAAATACAGGATGCACATTACCATAGAGGAACTTCTCAGGGCGGAGCGCTTCAATCAGAAGGTGCGGCTGATGATAACGAGAAGCAGGAGATGAACGGTAGTGGCATATATGTGAAGAACGATAACGACACATCAGTGATGAAAGAATACAATACATATATATTTGACCTCGACGGAACATTGCTTTCCACTCTCGGGGATTTGGCGGCGAGTGTCAACCATGCACTGCATGCTTACGGCATGCCGGAGCATACGACAGAAGAGATACGGTGGTTCGTCGGCAACGGTGTGCGTGTGCTTATGGAACGTGCCGTGCCGGGTGGGGCGGGAAATCCTCAGTTTGAGGATGTTCTCGGAGCTTTCCGCCGTCATTACATGGAGCACTCACTCGATACGACGGTGCCTTATGACGGAGTGATGGAGATGCTCGGCGAACTGAAACGCCGCGGCAAGAAGGTGGCGGTGGTGAGCAACAAGTTTTATGCCGCCACACAGGATTTGTGCCGCCATTTCTTCGGCGACCTTGTGGATGTGGCCATAGGCGAGCGTGAGGACATAAGGAAGAAGCCGGCTCCCGACACTGTGCTGGAGGCGTTGCGTCTGCTCGGTGCAGGTAAGGACGGTGCCGTTTACATAGGCGACAGCGATGTTGACGTGGCAACGGCACGCAACAGCGGCTTGCCGTGTGTGAGTGTCTTGTGGGGATTCCGCGACAAGGACTTCCTGACGGAACATGGCGCCGTGTGTTTTGTCTCCACACCGCAGGAGCTTTTGTTCTGACGTGCGCTTTCAGGTGAGGATGCGGGTGTCGAGGTATGCCTGCACCTCATCCTTGTAACTGTCGGAAATGGGAATGTAGGTGTTGCCGAACACTATGCGGAATTTGTCTATCACGGTTATTTTCCTCATGTTCACTATGTATGACCGGTGGGTACGCATGAAGTCGGGTGACGGAAGATACTTCTCGAGTTTCTTCATATTCATCAGCGACATTATCTTATCCCCGTTTTCAAGGTAAATGCGGATATAGTCTTTCAGCCCTTCTATATATATGATGTCATCGAGGCATACTTTGACCAGTTTGTAGTCGCTCTTCACAAACATGAATCTGTCATCCTTGTATGCTGCCTGCTTGCGTACGGCTTCAAACCATTCGAGTGCCTTGGACGATGCTTTAAGGAACTCTTCATAGCTTATGGGCTTCAACAGGTAGTCGATGGCATTCACCTTATATCCGTCGACGGCATACTGGCTGAAAGCCGTGGTGAAAATGATTTTGGTCTCTTTGGGGAGTATCCTGGCAAATTCGATGCCGCTGAGTTCCGGCATCTGTATGTCGAGGAACAGAAGGTCTGCCGGATTGTCGCGCAGGTCTTTCATACCGTTGACGGCACTGTTGTAAATGCCGGTAAGATTGAGGAACGGCGTCTTTCTCGCGTAGCTCGCCAAGAGTTCGGCGGCCAACGGCTCGTCGTCAATGATTGCACATTTCAGTATCATATATCTTGATTGTTGATGAATAAATGGTGTTGTTCTTGTCTGTTCCCTTATGCCATTCGTATTTCCCGTGGTACAGCAGTTCAAGCCGTCTGGCCACCTGTTGCAGCCCTATACCGTGGCCGCTGCGGTCGTCTCCGCTTTTGGGATGGTAACTGTTCTTTATGACACAGGTTACGGTATGCTCGTCGGCGGTGAGTTCAATGTGTATGAAACTCGGCTTTGTGGTGCTGACCCCGTGTTTGAAAGCGTTTTCTATGAGTGAGATGAACAGCAACGGTGCAATCTCTTTCTTGCATGGGCGGGGGATGTTCACCGTCAGACGCACGTCGACATCGCCCGAGAGCCTTATCTTCATAAGGTTGATGTAATTGGTGAGAAAGCTGACTTCCTTTTCCAGACTGACATACAGTGACTGGTTGTCGTAGAGAACATACCTCAGCAGTTTGCTCAGCTCGAGTGTCATCTCCTGCGCCTTTTCTGTATTGAACGCGATGAGTGCATAGATATTGTTCAGCGTATTGAGCAGGAAATGGGGGTTAAGTTGCGCTCTGAGGTTTTTCAGTTCCGCCTCTGTTCTTGCGGCTTCGGCCTCGTGCCGGGCTGTCTCTGCCGTCTGCCATCGCATGGTTATCTGTATGGTTGTGGCGATGGCCGCCGTTATGCAGAGATTGAAGATGTTCTTCATGATGAAGAACAAGACCATAAACCGGTTGGGTTCCGGCATGTCATGCGGCGGTCTGTCGAAATGGCGCATGGTGGAGCTGAGCCAATAGTGCAGCATGACGGCCAGGGAGACAATCATGACGGCATTGAATGTCCAGTAGTATTTTCTTTCGTTCTTGCAGAAGAAGTTTGGGGTGAGCCACAGGTAATTGGCGTAGAAGACTATCACCAGTGTCGACGAGCCGACACTTCTGCATATGAACTCTGTGAGGTTCAGGCCGTTGCCGTGATACATGAACATGAGCGGCGATATGAATACCATGATCCATATCGCTGCATGTATGAGGTAAGTGAGTTTGTTGTCATTCATATCTTATAGCTTCTATCGGGTCAAGCTGTGCGGCTTTCTTTGCCGGATACCATCCGAAGAAGACTCCGGTAAATGTGCATACCGCAAAACTCATTATTATTGTCCACGCCTGTATGGCTATCGGCCAGTGGGCAAATGCCTTTATCGAGTAGGAGGCTCCCACTCCCAAAACCACGCCTATCAGCCCTCCGGTGACGCTGAGCAGTATTGCCTCGATGAGGAACTGGTTGAGTATGTCTATCCCTCTTGCCCCTACACTCATGCGCAGACCTATCTCGCGTGTACGTTCCGTCACGCTTACGTACATGATGTTCATGATGCCTATGCCGCCGACAATGAGCGATATGCCTGCAACACATCCGAGAAGGATGGTGAGCATGTCGGATGTGGAGTTCATCATCGATGCCAGTTCTTCCTGCGAACGTATGTTGAAATCGTCAGCGTCGGCTTCCCTTTCTTCTGTAGCATCCTTCAGCTTGTGGTTGCGGCGCAGTATTGCGGTTATCTCTTCAGTAGCCTTTTCCGTAGCGCCTTCGGTGATGGCCGAGCACTGTATGCTCCCGAGATATGTCTGTGCGAGTATTCGTTTCATCACCGATGTGTACGGGGCGAGCACGAGATCGTCCTGATCCATGCCCATAGAGTTGTAGCCTTTCTTTTTCAGGACGCCGATGACGCGGAAGGGAATGGAGTTGAAGCGTACCACTTTGCCTATCGGGTCGCTGCCGTCGGGAAACAGATTGTCCACAACGGTCTGTCCGAGGACGCACACTTTTGCGCTTGACTTGATGTCGCCGGCGGTGAACAGTTCGCCGTCGGCAATGCTCAACTGGCGTATGTCGAGATAATCTTCATTGACGCCGTAGAGTGATGACGGAGTGTTCTCGTTGCCGTAAATGAACTGTCCGCTGCTTGTCACGACCGGACTGACACCTTTTATATACCGACATTCCTGTTTAATGGATTCATAGTCGGCCATTTTCAGCGTCTCCATCGACGAGGCATCCTGACGCACACCGCCGCGGCGGTCGGCTCCGGGATGTATCATGATCATGTTCGACCCCATTTCCGCAATGTTAGCCTGTATGCTCTGTTTTGTTCCCTGGCCTACGGCGAGCATGGTTATCACCGATGCAATGCCGATGATGATGCCCAATGCCGTGAGAAACGAGCGTGTCTTGTTGGCGGCAATGGCGCGGAGGGCTGTTTTCAAAAGATTGGTATAGTTCATTATTCGTCTGTATTTTGTGGTAATGCGGCAAGTCCTTCGGCTGCAGACATTATGTTGTCGTTGTATTCGTCACTTATCACACGTCCGTCGCGCAGCATGATGTTGCGGCTCGAGTAGTTGGCTATGTCGGGGTTGTGCGTAACAAAGATGATGGTCCGTCCCTCGGCGTGCAGTTTCTGGAACAGTACGAGAATCTCGAACGACGTCCTTGTGTCAAGGTTTCCGGTGGCTTCGTCAGCCAGAATGACGGCCGGATTGTTCACCAGGGCGCGTGCTATGGCCACACGTTGCATCTGTCCGCCCGACATCTGGTTTGACTTGTGGTAGAGGCGGTTGCCCAATCCCACTGCCGTCAGAGCCTCGACGGCTCTCTTGTGGCGCTCTTCCGCGCTTACCCCGCTGTTGTACATCAGCGGCAGTTCTACGTTCTCGACGCTTGTCGTCTTTGGCAACAGGTTGTAGTTTTGGAAGATAAAGCCTATCTTGCGGTTGCGCAACACGGCCCTTTGCGATTTTGACATGGTGCTCACGGCCACGCCGTCAAGCAGATATTCACCGCCGGAGGGTGTGTCGAGGCAGCCCAACTGGTTGAGCAGAGTGGATTTGCCCGACCCCGATTTGCCCATGATGGTGACGAACTCTCCCTCGAATATCTTGAACGAGACACCGCGGAGCGCATGCACGGTCTCGCTGCCGACGGTGAACTTGCGTCTTACGTCCTGCAGTTCTATTACAGTCTTCTTGTCCTTTGGCATGGTCATTTCTTCTTGTCGTTCTTTCTCGGGCCGGGTGCAAAGGGTGACTGCTCCTGCCGGTCTCCCGGTTCTTCGTCACTGCCGGTCTCCATAATCTCGGTCACGATGACGGTTCCTTCTGTCAAACCGCCCTTAATCTCCGTGTTGATGCCGTCGGTCATGCCGGTCTGTACGGCATGGGCTGTCAGCGTGTTGCCGCTTAATGTCCATACCTTGGCCTTGCCGTCACAGTCTTTTATCTGATATTTCCTGCCCACGGTCTCTGCTGTAGGCAGCAGGCGCAGAGCCTTGCTCGGTATGCTCGGCACACCCATCTTCTCGGCTGTATATATCGTAACGTTGGCTGTCAGGCCGGGTTTCAGTTTCAGATCGGCGTTGGGTGCACTTATCACCACCTCGTATGTCACCACGTTGTTGGTTGTAGTGGCTTCCTGACGCACCTGTGTCACCTCACCTTCGAAGGTGTCGTTGGGGTAGGCGTCGACGGTGAATGTCACCCGTTCGCCCTCACGCACCTCGCCTATGTCGGCCTCGTCAACATCAGCCACCACGCGCATGTCGGTAAGGTCTTGCGCAATGTTGAAGAGTTCGGGGGTGCTGAAGCTGGCAGCAACGGTCTGTCCCTCCTCAACCGACTTTGACAGTACCACGCCGTCTATCGGTGATGTGATGGTGGCATAGCCCAAGTTGGTCTGTGCCTTCTGCACGGTTTCCTTCGATGTGGCCACGGCCTCCCTTGCCTTCAGATAGCTAAGTTCGGCCGTTTCGTAGTCGTCGGCACTGACAAGTCCCTTGTCGAACAGTGTCTTGTAACGTTTGTAGTTGGCCGTTTCGTATGCCAGAGTGCTCTGCGCACTTGACAGGTTGGCCTTGGCAGTGTTCAGTTCGCTTATCAGGTTGGTCTTGTCCAGTTCGGCAATCACCTGTCCTTTCTTCACCACACTGTTGTAGTCGACAAACAGTTTGCTCACAATGCCTGACACCTGTGTACCTACTGTGACTGATGTCACAGGCTCGATGGTTCCCGTAGCCGTTATGCTGTTCTGTATGTTCGCCTTTTTCACGGTTTCTGTGCCGAATGAAACCTGCCTCTCTTTCTTCATTCCCGACATCAGCCACGCGGCCACTGCAATTACGGCCACTGCGGCAATGCCTATCCATATTTTGCTTATTCTCTTCATTTTGTGTTAATTTATTATGTTCGGGTTATAAGTTTATCGGTTCTCCTTTGTAGAAATTGAGCAGCTGAATGTCGAGTATTGCCATATACTTGCTTTGCAGACGGTTCTGCTGGGCCGACAGAAGATTGGTCTTGCTTGTCATGAGTTCGACGATGTTCTTCATGCCGAGGCGGAACTGTTCGCTGACAAGATCGTATCCGGCCTGCTCACTTTCCATGCTGGCTTGTGCCGCCTTGAATTTCTGTTGGTTGGTGGTGGCGTCAAGCCAGTAGCCCTCTATGGTGCTGTACAGTTGCTTTTGCTCTTCCTGCAGATTGAGCATGCTCTCTTCCTGCTGTATTTTTGCCTTGTTGATGGCGCTTCGTGTCTTGCGGTTATCGAATACAGGCACGCTGAGAGTGGCGCCGGCGGAAGCGTCGAAGTTGGTCTTCAACTGCGTGCCCCATGCCTTTGAGTTCATCGAGGTGGTGCTTGCACCTACGCCACCGGTCAGACTCACAGTGGGCATACGGCCTCCTTTGGCTATCGAGATTCCCAACTTGCTGTTCTCTATACTGAGTTTTCCGCTTTCTATTTCGGGGCGTGTGGTCAGTGCGGCCTCGTATATCGACATGAGCGGCGGTATGTCGGCAAGTGCCCTGCTGTCTGATGTTTCCGGTAAATAAACGTCAAATTCTTGTTCGTCCGTTATCTCAAGCAGCTGTTTCAGTTGCAGCTTATAGCCGGCCAGATTGCTTTCTGCCTCCACCAGATTGTATTTGTCGGTGGCTGTTTGTGCCTCGAGCTGTGTCATATCCGCTTTCGACAGTTTGCCTGCCGCCAGCATTTCCCTTCCGCGTTCTTCGTTTTTCATGCTTGTTTCATAGCTTTGCCGGTTCACGGCGATGGCCTCTTTCATATACAGTATCTGTATGTACAGTTGGGCAATCTGTTCCTTTATGCTGTTTGAGGTGGCGGCGGAATCCAGCACGGCCTGCCTTTCTGTCAGTTTGTTCTGCTTGACGGTGTTGCGGTTTTGGTTGCCGTTCCATACTGTCCAACTGGCGTTCAGCCCGTAACTTCCGTTGTAGTAAGTCTTGTTGACACTTGTAGATACCGTGCCGTTGTTTACTGTGCTGACACCATCGTTCACCCATGGCCTGTATCCGAACGACTGGTTTGTCGAGAAACTCAGCGACGGCAGCAGCGCGGCTTTCGACTGTTTCAGGTCTTCGGTGGCCGACATTTTCGTCAGCCGCGATTTCTTTAGCGTGATGTTGTTGGCCATGGCATAGTCTATACATTCTCCCAGCGTCCATTTCTTTTGGCCGGACGCGTTGGTGGAGAAGGCCGTCAGCAACATCGCTCCGATGATTATAATACTTCTGTTCATATTCTTCTGTTATCTTTTGTACACCGCAAAATTACGAAGAATAAAGTCTTTATGAAAATATTATATATATATGTAGGGAGTTAGTAGAATAACGGCGTCAAATCTTCGATGAGATTTGGCGCCGTTAATGTTTGTTTACAGTTGGCTCAGTCTTGCTATGTATTTGCCGAGAATGTCAAATTCGATGTTGACAACAGAGCCTATCTTGATGTCACAGAAGTTGGTGTGTTCCATCGTATAAGGTATTATGGCCACCTGAAATGTGTCTGCCGTGGGATTGCATACCGTGAGCGACACGCCGTTAACGGTCACGCTGCCTTTGTCGACGGTGAAGTATCCGTGGCGAACCTTATCTTTGTCGGCATCGTATTTGAATGTGAAATACGTGCTTCCGTCAGCGTCTTCCATGGCCGTGCAGCGCGCAGTCTGGTCTACATGTCCCTGTACGATATGTCCGTCGAGCCTGCCGTTCATCAGCATGGAGCGCTCCACATTCACTTTATCCCCCACTTTCAGCATACCGAGGTTGCTGCGTTCGAGCGTTTCCTTCATTGCCGTGACGGTGTATGTGCCGTCCCCGATGCTCACCACAGTGAGGCATACGCCGTTGTGGGCAACGCTTTGGTCTATCTTCAGCTCGCCGGTGAATGAGCATTTCAGTGACAAGTCTATGTTCTCACGGTCTTTCCTGATGTCCGTGACGGTGGCAAATTCTTCAATGATACCTGAAAACATGATGTTTATGGTTTGCATTTTATTAATATAGGTGATGATAAAAAGAGAGGATCGTATCGGTGATGTGATGAAAACTCCTATTAGATAAGATTTGAGAGCTCCCTATCGTTGTAATCCACCGGCATTGTAGCTGTCCTCCCTAAAGAGGATTGTGGCCCGCCATTGATAAGAGAAGTTTTCTCTGTTTTCAGTTTATTTGATGAGTATCCCAATCTAACCGATACGACCCATATTCTTTTTCTGATTGCAAAGTTAATGTGATTATTCCAACTTGCCAAGCGTTTCCCGCTTTTTTTGCTTCGGGACAGAGTTTTACCATGTATTAATCTGTAATATGAAAAAAAATACGTATCTTCGCAAAATTAAACGTATTTAAGATAGAAGCAGTACGTGGTAATGCCATAAATGGTATAAAGCTACACTGACAATAAACAAAACTACTAAATAAATTACATTCAAATTATGAGAAATCAGTTCAGACTATCCCTTCTGTCATTGCTCATGATGGGAACGGTACCCATGATGTCGGCAGTGGTTAAGGGGAAACAGCCCGTTCAGGAAGAGAGTGACAGCACGAAATTGTTTCTTTATTGTCCCGGCGACAAGCAAGGATTTCATGTGGCACGCGAGCTCAACAAGACAAGTTTTGCCGAAGTGGGGCAGCTCTTCACGTCCGATTATTCGCGGTGGGGCTCGGAGAAACGCATGTATTCGCCGTTCATCTTCCGTCTCAACGGGAAAGGCTATGCCGCCGTGTTTCAGGTGAACGACTATGCGCCGTGTTTCGCCGTGGCCTATTCCGAAGACCTTGTTACGTGGCGTCCGCAGGACTATCCGCGCATGTCGGTAAAGGGATGTCTGGCTCCGGTGATACGTTTTGACGGCGGAGGCAAGTATTCCGTGCTCTTCAAGACCAAGGACGGAAAGGTGCGCAAGACCGTTACCGGTGCCGATTTCCGTCATTTCACGCCCGATGTTCCCGCCACGCTGGCCGAGTATGATGCCGTGCGCGGAGAGAAAAACACAGGTGTTGTCAATGAAAAAGTTACCGAAGGGTTCATATGGAAGGTGCCTACGGCTCTGGCGGAAGCCGTCGAAGCCCATTTCGCAAGGCTCGCCGCCGACAACGCCAGCTATGGAGAGAAGCTTGCCGATGACGGAAAACTCCTCGAAGCATTGGGTGGAAAGGCCGTTACGGCCACGATGACCATCGACGGCAAGCGCCAAAAGTCCATAAGCGACAAGCTCGTCGGCGTGTTCTTCGAGGACATAAGCTATGCTGCCGACGGCGGACTGTATGCCGAGATGGTGCAGAACCGCGATTTCGAATATTGCCCGGCCGACCGCAGGGAGTGGAAAGCCGCTACGGCATGGCGTTCTTCCGGAGGCGACATAAAGATAATGACCGAAAGCCCGCTGAGCAAGAACAATCCACATTATGCCGTGCTCACTGCCGACACCTTATATAATACGGGATGGGACGGAATGGTTGTCGAGCGCGGGGCGAAGTACGACTTCAGTTTCCGCGTGCGCAACATCGGCGGCAAGGCCAAGCGCTTTACCGTGGCACTTGTCGACGGCGGACGCATCATAGCCTCGGCACGCATAGACACAAAGGGTGCCGACGGCGAGTGGAACAAGTACGACGCCGTGCTCACTGCAGCCGAAAAGGCGGATAAGGCCGAGCTGATGATTGTGCCGGAGAAGCAGGACGAGGTGGCGGTAGACATGATAAGCCTCTTCCCGCAAGACACCTTCAACGGCCGCAAGAACGGTCTGCGCAAGGATATAGCACAGGCCATAGCCGACCTGCACCCCAAGTTTGTGCGTTTCCCCGGCGGATGTATGAGCCATGGCGACGGGCTTGACAACATCTATCACTGGCACCACACCGTCGGACCGCTCGAAGACCGTGTGCCCGACCGCAACATATGGAACTACCATCAGACGCGCGGACTGGGCTTCTATGAGTATTTCCTGTTCTGCGAAGACATGCACGCAGAGCCTCTGCCCGTGCTTGCAGCCGGTGTGCCGTGCCAGAATTCCGGTCCCGACAAGGACGGATACGGCGGTCAGCAGGGCGGTATACCTATGGAAGACATGCAGGCTTACATACAGGAGATGCTCGACCTGATAGAGTGGGCAAACGGTGATCCGGCCACGAGCAAGTGGGCCAAGATGCGTGCCGACGCCGGTCATCCGGCTCCGTTCAACCTTAAATATATAGGTATAGGCAACGAAGACATCATCTCAACCACGTTTGAAGACCGTTGTCTCATGATATGCAAGGCCATAAAGGAGCGCTATCCCGACATCATCGTGTGCGGTACGGTAGGCCCGTTCCATTATCCGTCGTCCGATTATATCGAGGGATGGAAGTTTGCCAACGACAATAAAGAAGTCTTCGACATGGTTGACGAGCATTATTATGAGAGCGTCGGGTGGTTCCTTAACAACCAGACTTATTACGACAACTACGACCGTAAGGGTCCGAAAGTGTATCTCGGCGAGTACGCTGCGCGTCAGGGCAAGGGCAACATCGACTGCGCCTTGGCCGAGGCCGTGCATCTTTGCAACATAGAGCGCAATGCCGATGTGGTGGCAATGACATCTTATGCCCCGCTTCTTTCGAAGAACGGACACAGCAACTGGAGCCCCGACATGGTGTACTTTGACAACAAGCGTGTGGACAAGACGCCGAGTTACGAGACCCAGCGCCTCTTCTCCACATATTCAGGCAACCAGTATGTCGCATCGACGGTGGCCATCGACAGCCTTGCCGGCCACCGTGTGGCAACGAGTGTGGTGCGCGACAGCAAGACCGGACAGGCTTTCCTCAAGATTGCCAACGTGCTTCCCGTCGAGCTTACCATAACGGTTGACGCCAAGAGTCTGCCCATATCCAATGTAGTCCGTTACGAAGGATACAGTGGCAAACCCGGTCAGGCGCGTGTCGAAGTGGAGCGCGGCACGTATACGAAAGCCGCCGACGGCAAGCTGCGGGTGACACTGCCGCCGTACGCTTTCCGTGTTGTCATGCTGTAATGAATTTTAACACACCCTCATAACGAAATACGGGCTTTGAGACAGTAGAATCTCAAAGCCCGTATTACGTTATAGTTGTCTTGTATACCTTGTCCTGTTTCTATTAATACGCAAACAGGGGATAGTTCTTCATCGTTTCGTTGACGCGGGCACGCACACTTGCTATTACCTCTTCGTTCTCGGGAGCGTTGAGAACCTCCTCGATAAGCTCGGCGATGAGCACCATCAGGTCTTCCTTTGCACCGCGTGTGGTGATGGCGGGAGTGCCCAAACGTATTCCGCTGGTCTGGAATGCACTGCGGCTGTCGAACGGAACCATGTTCTTGTTCACCGTGATGTCGGCTGCCACGAGGGCGTTCTCAGCCACCTTACCCGTCAGTTCGGGATACTTCGAGCGCAGGTCTACGAGCATCGAATGGTTGTCGGTGCCGCCGCTCACGATGGTGAAGCCGCGCTTTGTCAGCTCGTTGGCCAGCACCTTGGCGTTCTTCTGCACCTGTGCCGCCCATTCCTTGAACTCCGGCTGCAGCGCTTCGCCGAAGGCAACGGCCTTGGCTGCGATTACGTGCTCCAGTGGTCCGCCCTGCTGTCCGGGGAATACGGCCGAGTTGAGTAGCTGGCTCATCATCTTCACCTGTCCTTTCGGAGTGGTGAGTCCCCACGGATTTTCAAAGTCCTTACCCATCAGTATGATACCGCCGCGCGGACCTCTCAGCGTCTTGTGCGTTGTCGATGTCACGATGTGGGCGTATTTCACCGGGTTGTCAAGCAGTCCGGCGGCAATGAGTCCGGCGGGGTGTGCCATGTCTATCATCAAGAGTGCGCCTACCTTATCGGCTATCTCACGCATGCGTTTGTAGTCCCATTCGCGGCTGTATGCCGAGCCTCCGCCGATAATCAGCTTCGGCTTGTTCTCCAGGGCGAGCTTCTCCATCTGGTCGTAGTCCACGCGGCCGGTCTCGGGATTGAGGTCATAGCCGATGGCCTTGTACAGAATACCGGATGTGTTTACGGCCGAACCGTGCGAGAGATGTCCTCCGTGGGCCAGGTTGAGGCCGAGGAATGTGTCGCCGGGATTGAGCACGGCGAGCAGCACTGCCGCGTTGGCCTGGGCTCCGGAGTGGGGCTGCACGTTGGCGTACTCGGCACCGAAGAGCTTGCACACGCGGTCGATGGCGAGCTGCTCCACCTGGTCCACCACGCCGCAACCGCCATAGTAGCGCTTGCCGGGATATCCTTCGGCGTACTTGTTGGTAAGGTATGAGCCCATGGCTTCCATAACCTCGTCACTCACAAAGTTTTCTGATGCGATGAGTTCAATGCCTTTAAGCTGACGCTGATGCTCCTTTTCGATAAGGTCAAAAATCTCTTGATCTCTTTTCATTGTTTCAGAATTGTTATGTATTTAATAATGATTATCCTCTTAAACATCCGCTGCAAAATTAGTCATTATTTCTTAGCTGTGCAATAAAAACGGAGCGTAATGAATAAAATAAGGTGGAATTTATATCAATTCCACCTTGTTTATGTCCTGTTCTTTCTCGCAGTAATGGCACTTCAGTGTGCCGTGCTCCTTGTCGGTGACATGGAAGAGGGTGCTCATCGGCTCGTTGTTGGTTATGCACTTCGGGTTGTTGCATTTCACAATACCCTTCAGCTCGTCGGGTGTTGTCACCGTCTTCTTCTCCACAACCTCATAGTCGTGTATTATGTTCAGCACGATGTTAGGTGCCACAACCGACAGGCGCGAAATCTCCTCGTCGGTGAAAAACTTGTCTTCCACCTTTATTATACCCTTCCGTCCGAGTTTCTTCGAGTGGTAGTTGTAGCCTATGGTCACCTGTGTCGTAAGCTCTTCCAGCTTCAGCAGGCTGACCACCTGATAGGTCTTGTCTGTCGGTATATGGTCAATTACGGTGCCGTTCTGTATCGCGGCCACCAGCATTTCGTTCTTGTTCATGTTCTGTTGTGTATTTAAAGGCTCCGTTTCCCGGCCTGTGGTCAGGAGTTTATTATTGTTTTGTCGTTTCTCACGTCGTCGAGTGTCAGGCCGAGCACATCGCAGAATATGGCCTGGCGCGCAAACAGTCCGTTGCCGGCCTGCTGTATGTAGTAGGCATGCGGGTTGTCATCCACGTCGTATGCTATCTCGTTCACGCGCGGCAGCGGGTGCAGTATCTTCAGATTGGGCTTGGCGCCGGCAAGCATCTCGTTGCGCAGGATGTACACGTTCTTCACCCGCTCGTATTCCATGAGGTCGGAGAAACGCTCCTTCTGCACGCGCGTCATGTACAGAATGTCGGCATCGGCGATGAGCTTCTCGTTGAAATCGGTGTGCTCCTCGAATCTGATGCCGTGCTCCCGGCAGTATATCTTGTATTCGTTGGGCATGGAAAGTTCTGCCGGAGCCACGAAATGGAATGTAGGGTTGAAGTGGCGCATGGCCATTATGAGCGAGTGAACGGTGCGTCCGTACTTCAGATCGCCCACGAGATAGATGTTCAGATTCTCCAGTGTTCCCTGCGTCTTGTATATCGAATAGAGGTCGAGCATGCACTGCGACGGGTGCTGGTGTGCGCCGTCGCCTGCGTTGACGATGGGCACCTCCGTCACCTCGCTTGCATACTGTGCCGCCCCTTCGATGTAGTGGCGCATCACAATCACGTCGGCATAGTTGGCCACCATCAGTATGGTGTCTTTGAGAGTCTCGCCTTTTGTGCCGCTTGTTATCTTCGGGTCGGCAAATCCTATGACGCGTGCACCGAGGCGGTTGGCCGCTGTCTCGAAGCTCAGCCGGGTGCGCGTGGACGGCTCGAAGAATAATGTGGCGACAACTTTTCCTTTCAAAATCTCCCTGTTCGGATGCTTTTCAAACTCCTGTGCCATCTCTATCATATACAGGATTTTCTCCTTCGTGATATTGGCAATAGTCACAAAATCATGCTTTTCCATTACTTCTGTCAAGTTGGTTTCTTTAATTTTGACCGCTAAGTTACACATTATTTCCGATTTAAAGGTGGTTGTAAGGCAGAAAATCAAATTAAATTTTTCATATATGGACTAAATTCTGTATTTTTGCACGGATAATAAAACGAAAGATTGACGAATATTCAGAGAAATGAGAAAGTTTTTTGTGCATTTCCTGTGGGCCTTGCTTGCGCTCACGGTCATAGGTGCCGCCGGAGCCTTTTACGCCATATCAAAGGGGTGGATAGGCTATATGCCCCCAATAGAAGACCTGCAGAATCCCATAAACAGGTTTGCCACGCAAGTCATTTCGGCCGACGGCAAGCTCATGGGAACGTGGAATTACAATAAGGAAAACCGTGTGTGCGTAGACTATGCGCAGCTCTCGCCGCATATTGTGGAGGCTCTTGTGGCCACGGAAGACGTCCGTTTCCACGAACATTCGGGCATAGACTTCTATGCTCTCGGCCGTGCCGTCATCAAGCGCGGCATCTTCGGCCAGATGAGTGCGGGCGGAGGCTCCACCATTACGCAGCAGCTGGCCAAGCAGCTTTATTCCGTCAAGGCCCACAGTGTGACCGAACGGTTGATGCAGAAGCCCATAGAATGGGTCATAGCCGTCAATCTCGAGCGCACTTACACCAAGGATGAGATAATCGCCCTCTATCTCAATTACTTCGATTTCCTGCACAATGCCGTCGGTATAAAGACCGCCTCCAACACCTATTTCGGCAAGGAGCCGCGCGACCTCAACGTCAACGAGGCCGCCACACTCATCGGGCTTTGCAAGAATCCATCGTATTACAACCCCGTGCGGCACCCCGAGCGCAGCCGCGAGCGCCGCAATGTGGTTCTCATGCAGATGCAGAAGGCGGGCTACCTGACGGAAGAACAGTTTGAGAAATACTCCGCCGAGCCGCTCAACCTCAACTTCCACGTGTCGGACCACAAGGACGGTATAGCCACATACTTCCGCGATTTCCTGCGCCGTTACGTCATGGCGAAGAAGCCGGTGCGCAGCGATTACCCATCGTGGAACTACGTAAAGTACCATCAGGACTCCATCTACTGGGAGACAGACCCGCTGTACGGCTGGTGCAACAAGAACTTCAAGAAGAACGGCGAGCCGTACAATGTATACACGGACGGCCTGAAATTCTACACCACCATAGACTCACGCATGCAGGAATACGCCGAAAAGGCGGCCTACGAGCACGTGGTGAAATTCCTCCAGCCGGCGTTCGACCGCGAGAACAGGCGCAAGTCCACCTATCCTTTCTCCGGCGCACTCTCGGCAGAACAGGTCAGAAAGATACTCGCACGCTCCGTCAACCAGAGCGACCGCTACCGTGCGATGAAGGCGGCGGGCGCCTCTGACGAGGAGATAAGCAAGGCTTTCCGCACTCCTGTCGAGATGTCGGTGTTCACATACCACGGAGAGATAGACACCGTAATGACACCGATGGACTCCATACGCTACTACAAGTCGTTCCTGCGCTGCGGCTTTATGAGCATGAGTCCGCAGAACGGGGCCGTAAAGGCGTATGTGGGCGGCCTCGACTTCATGCACTTCAACTACGACATGTGTATGGAGGGACGCCGCCAGGTGGGCTCAACCATCAAGCCGTTCCTCTATTCGCTTGCCATGGAGAACGGTTTCTCGCCCTGCGACAAGGCCCCCAACGTGCAGCAGACATATACTGTGGCGGGCAAGCCCTGGACGCCCCGCAACTCGGGACACAGCCGTTACGGAGAGCTCGTCACGCTGAAGTGGGGACTGGCACAGTCCAACAACTGGATATCGGCATACCTTATGAACCAGCTGCAGCCCGAGGCTTTTGTCGACCTTCTGCACGAATACGGAATACAGAACCCTGAGATACACCCCTCGATGGCGCTGTGCCTCGGGCCGTGCGACATATCCGTGGCGGAGATGGTGAGTGCCTATACGGCTTTTGTCAATCACGGCATACGCAGCGCTCCGCTGTTTGTCACGCGTATAGAAGACAACGAAGGCAACCTCATCACCCAGTTTCAGCCGCGCATGAACGAGGTTATAAGCGAGGAAAGTGCCTTCAAGATGCTGTACATGCTCAAGGGTGTTGTCGACGGCGGAACGGCCGGACGCCTGCGTTTCAGGTATAACCTGAAGGCCGAGATGGGCGGCAAGACCGGCACGACCAACAAGAACAGCGACGCCTGGTTTATGGGCGTGACACCCAATCTCGTCAGCGGCGTGTGGGTGGGAGGCGACGACCGCGACATACATTTCGACAATATGTCGATGGGACAGGGCGCAACTATGGCCCTGCCGATATTTGCCTACTATATGCGCAGCGTGTATGCAGACAAGCGTTTGGGCTATAGTCAAGACGCTACCTTCGATTTTCCTGAAGGCTACGACCCCTGTCTGACCGGCGATGACAGTGAGGCAGGGCGCGACTCCACCGATGTCGGCGACGAGATGATTGACATAGAGGAGATATTCGAGTGAGCCGGTGCGTGGCGGCAGGGCCGTTACGAACTTTCTTTACTTTAACGAGTGTTAAACGATAACGTGTTCGCGATTTTCGACATACGGTGCCGAAAATCGCGAATTTTCGTTCAAATGGGAAACGCTGATTGTCAGCACATTACGGCAATAAGGCTTTGTCAATAAAGCGTAGGGGCCGTTTGGCATTGCCAAACGGCCTCTTTCGGCCTTCAAAACGGCCCATATTGCATTGCAAAACGGCCCATATTGCATTGCGAAACGGCCTGTATTGCGTTGCAAAACGACCTATTTCGGATTGCAAAACGACCTATTTCGGATTGCAAAACGGCCTATATTGCAATTTACCGGGGGCATAATGGCACTATAGGGGTGCCCGAAGGACTGTATCGTTTTCTATTTTGAGAAAAAAGAAAATGCGTTTTTTTCAGAATAAAACGTACATGCTGCGGTTGTGTCAGGCAAGGTGGGG
>NZ_URNN01000053.1 GCF_900549175.1 uncultured Prevotella sp.
CCAAAATTATTAATGCCAGAACACCCACTGTCCTCATATCTTCCCGGCAATCGTCCGGCGGTAAATCACCGTCTGCACCGCACCGCGCGAGGCGAGATAGAGCGTCATGGCGAGCCACAGGGCATGGTTGCCGAGCGACGGACAGAGGCCGAAGAAGGTGGCGAAGAAGACTGCGGCGGATATGGCAAGTGACACGAGCATGCCCCGCGTGGCGGTGACACCGATGAAGATGCCGTCCCACACGAAGGCGGCCATGCTCGACAGCGGGATGACAAGCGCCCACGGAAAATAGCCTGACGAGGCACTGATGACAGCCTCATCGTCGGTGAGCAGACGCAGGAACGGCGTTCCGCCAACGGCATAGGCGGCGGTAAAGGCCACGGCCATCAGCAGCCCCCAAAGGAAAAGCCGCCTGACGGTGTCGCGGAAAGCCCCGCCGTTGCGCGCCCCGTAGTATCGTCCGCCGAGCGCCTCACCCGCATTGGCAAAGCCGTCCATGACGTAAGAGAAGAGCAGGAAGAGTTGCATCAGCACCGTGTTGACCGCAAGGATGACCGCCCCCTGACGTGCTCCGGCGGAAGTGAAATAGAGATTGACGGCCACGAGGCAGAGCGTCCGCAGGAAGATGTCGCGGTTGACGGTGAAGAAACGGCCCAACTCGCTCCGCCGCAACACGCCGCGCCACACCATATAGCCCCCCAACCTGCCATAATGGCGCAGCAGGAGCACGGCGGCCGCAGCCAGACCGGCATACTGGGCGATGACCGTGCCCATGGCCACGCCCTCTATCCGCAGTCCCAATCCGTAGACGAGCATGAGGCTCGCACAGATGTTGACCACGTTCTGCATGATGGATACGAACATCGGTATGCGGGTGTTCTGCATGCCGACGAACCATCCCATCAGCCCGTAAAGTGCCAGTACGGCGGGCGCGCCCCAGATACAGACGGAGAAATACATGCGTGACAGCGGCTCAACATCGGCCGTAGGCCTCATCAGCCGCACCATAAGCCACTCCAGCGGCCACTGCATCACCATCAGCACCAGCGCCACCGCGAGGGCCACGGCCAGCGAACGCACGAGCAACTGCATGACGCCGGTAAGGTCGCGGCGGCCGAAAGCCTGCGATGTCATGCCACTCGTGCCCATGCGCAGGAAACCGAATATCCAGTAAATGAGGTTGAACGTCATCGAGCCCACGGCTATGGCACCGATATATGCGGCGTCGCCAAGATGGCCCACGATGGCCACGTCGACGAGACCGAGCAGCGGCACGGTGATGTTCGACACTATAGAGGGACCGGCGATGCGCAGTATGCGGCGGTCAAGTCGGGTTATTGTCATAACTGTATGTAGGCCAATCTGTTGGTTCGTTTTAGATTTAACGCACATTAAGTAAGATTATTTTGCGCCGTTCGTGATTACCCAATACCCAATTCCTGCCGTTTTCTGTTTATGGTATTATGACCACAGATATAGGCATAGAGTGCCGACGGAATGAAATGGAGTGTTGCATGCTCCAGCCGCTTCGTTTCATATGTGCTGATGGACGTAACGATGGCAGACTCTATCCGGTTGGCATCGAGGAATGACAGAAGCGACTTCAGGTCGGCGGTTTCCGTAATGTATCTGTCCGACCATTTGATTTCGACACACCAGTTTGGTTTCTGCCGCGCAATGTCCAGCCCAACCATGTCCACTTCACCCTTGCTCCGCCCCTCCTTCCAGTTGGCATAATAGACATCGGTGTTGTTGCGCTGCACCCATTGGGCGAATATTGCGGTCTCAACCATATTGCCCATCATGTTGTCATTGAATGTCAGCGGCGAGAACAGGGCACACCTCAGTGCCGGATTGGTGATATATATCTTGAATGTCGTCACGCGCTGCATCCTCCGGGCATTCACGTCAATACGGTTTATGACCTTTATCAGGAAGGCGGCTTCAAGATATTCGATGTATTTTTTCACCGTATCTTTCTTTATACCCGACTCTTTTGAAAGGTCTTCGTATGAAAACTCACTTCCCGAACGGAAGACGATATGGACGAAGAACCGGTAAAGTTCCTGGGTGTCATGTATTCCGTAGAGTGACGGCAGGTCGCGCAGCAGCACCTTGTCGACGATGTCGTGACGGATGAACTGTCCCGGATTTCTTCTCATGCTCTCCGAAAAGACTATCTCCGGATAACCGCCATAGTTTATGTAGTTGAGAAAATGCTGGTTCAGGACCTGTATGTCCACTGTGTCAAACCCGTCGACGGTAGTGTTCTCCCATACGAAAGTCTTGGGCACGATGAGGTTTTCGTAACCTAACAGATGGATATATTCGTTGAAGGTGAGCGGGGGAAGCATGAAGTCGGAGAAGCGGCCGGCACCGCTTTCCTGACTCTTCATCTTCAGGGCGGCACTGGCTGAACCTGACGCCACAAACTTCACGTTGCGATAACTGTCGATGAGCGACTTCAGATGCTGCTCCCAGTTCTTCAGATATTGTATCTCGTCGTAGATGACAACATATTCTCCGTCCATGTCCGGCCGGCTCATAGCCTCGCGTGCCATGGCGAACAGCATCTCAAGAGAAATGTTATTGTATATCGGAGTGTCGATGGACAGATAAATAATCTTCCGTGCACTTGCCCCCTCTTTTATCAGCCGGTCTATCGTATGGTAAAGCATGACCGTCTTACCGACGCGCCGCGGCCCCATGAGTATCACTCCACGCTTTATGTCGCGCTGCGTTACCATCGTGTAGAAAGTGTCAAGATAAAGCCTCCGTGGCAGAGCCATATAGTCTGCCGGAATCGTGTCGGTTGTCCACCATGGATTGTCGTATTTCATGCGGAGCAATACCTGTTCTTTCAAAAGAGCATCTATTTCCATAATCGTAACATGTTATTCTGCCGCAAAGATACGACAAAAATCCCACTAAAATGACAAAAACGTAAAAATAAGCATATCCGTAAGGGGCTTATTTTTACGTTTTTGTCATTTTAAGAGGATTTCGGCACTGCGAAACCTCTTATTGTTACACCGAAGACCATCGTCCGAAACCGTTACGGCCTGCCTGTTTTCCAGAACCGTTCAAGACGGTCGGCCTCCTCTGCGGTGATGTGCACCACGGCACCATGCTTGGGCGAAGAGAAGTTGGTTGCCTTCATCCTGCCCTCATTGAAACGGCCTATGGGCGTGAAAGTCTCGAAGTCGGAGGTCTCCACGAAACCGAAATTATGCTTCTTCAAACCATAGCAATCGTACATCAGCACCCAACGGTTCTCGCCGATGCGCTTCCATACGGTGGGAGCCTCGCAGGCATTTGGCTCCGGGTCTATCCATTTGGGCGAAAAGGCAAAGCCCCTGTTTATATCGCGCGATACGGCCTGCTTTATTCCGGGAGTGCCCTCATGAGCCACGTAAAACAGCCGGTAGGTGTCGCCCACACGGGTTATGTCGCCGTCGATGGCGGTAGTTGTCTTGTCAGGGTACTCAAACAGAAGCGCCGGACGTGACTCCAACCTGTTGAAGTCGTCGTTGACATAAGCATAGTAAAGGCGGTTGGGCTCGTTGCCGAACCTCATCGTGAAATATATCATCAGCTTGCCCGCAGCCTCGTCATATATCGTCTCGGGCGCCCACACGCAACCCACATCACCGTATTCACGGGATATCTCGTCGAAATGAACATTCGCCCGGGTCCAGTTGACAAGGTCAAACGACTTCATCAGAACCAGTCCGCGATTGTTTCCCCATCCGTATTTACCACCGTCGCGTTCCCACTCCGTATCACGGTAACCGGCTTTCTGTGCAAAGATGTGCAGGTCGGTCATGGCGAGATAGAAAGCCCCGTCCGGACCGCGGTAGATATGCGGGTCGCGGATGCCCCGCTGGTCGGCTATCGTATCACCGGCAATTACCGGCCGCCCGCCGTTAAGGGCCGTAAACGTATATCCGTCGCGGCTGACAGCCATGTGCAGGCCGTGGGTATCGTCGTGGTGGAACACCATCAGATAAGCCGACATGTCCTTTTCCGACGGTACGCCATCGGCATACGTAAAGTCGTGGAATGTGGAATACCCCTTGCCCGACACAGACAATGCCGGCCTCAAGGCATAGAATCCCCCATAATTGTTATGATGGTATTGCGATACATCGATGCCGTCGGCCACCGTCTGCCAGGCCTTGCCGTCGGCACTGACACTGACAACGAGCGTGTTTGCCCGGTTGTGCAGGCGGATGAAGAGATGGCGCCCCAGTTTTCCTGCCGCCACAACCCTCTTATCTGCAGGCGACGAATAGACAAAGAGATGCTTGCCGTCGGATGTGAGTCCGGCAAAAGCCTTGTCACTATAATACAGCAACAAACCAGCCGTACTGCCCTTACCTACGGTCACCTCCGTCTGAACCGTATAGTTCTTGTGCCAGGCCGTGGTGAGGAGCAGGCGGCTGTCGGCCGGTGTCGTCCCTTTCGCCCTTACCTTCACGGCTCCATCGCCAAAGGTCAGCGCCCCGTTGCCTTTCTCGCCCCACAAAGTCCACTGCAGCCCGAGAGCATCGCCGTCGAAACTGTCAGACAGCGACATGCCGTTGGCCGCAGGAGTCTTCTCCTTCGGGAACGAAGCCTCCGGCAATGCCCTGAACCAACCGTCGGATGTCCATGCCACCGGCTCGATGAGCGTGCTACGGCCAAGCGTATGGTAGCCGTTGAGATAGGCATGATAAACAATCCACCAGTTGCCGTCGGCATCGTCCACGAGCGTTCCGTGTCCTTTCGACCACCAGTTGTCATCGGCCGTATATGTGTGCACAATAGGGTTGTAAGGCGAGTTTTCCCACGGGCCGTCGATGGAGCGCGAACGTGCCGACACCACCATATGGCTCGTGGCCGGCCCGGCCGTACCGCCCTGTGCCGATGTCAGATAATAGTAACCGTCATGATATGTCAGTTTGGGAGATTCAAGATACATGCCTTCCGTCTTCCAGTATTTGGGATATTCCCAGCCCTTGTAGACAGTCTTTTTCTCACCTACCGTGGCAAGACCGTCGGGAGTGAGGGCTATCACCTCGCCATTGTTGACAAACAGATAACGGTTGCCGTCCCTGTCGGCCACGTGTCCCGGGTCTATGCCCCGCAGTCTGAGGTCGACAGGCTTGCTCCACGGCCCGCGGATGTCATCGGCCCATGTCACCCAGTTGGTGCCGGCCGACGGGAAATAGATGTAGTAACGGCCGCCATATTTCACAAGGTCGGGAGCCATAGCCGAACCCTTGTATTCCGGAACGGCACGGCACACCGGTTCCCAATTCCGCAAATCGCGCGAATGCCAAATCAAGAATCCCGGAGCATAATGAAACGGGGAGTGTGTCATGTAATAGTCATCGCCGTCGCGCAAAATCGTCGGGTCGGGATAGTCGCCGGAAAGAAGCACTTTCGGAAACGTCTCGGCACCGACCGTCAGCGAGACCATCAGGAACACGAAAGAAAGAAATAACCTGTTCATTGTCTTATACTTAGATTTTATATGTAACGATATTTGTAACAACCGTCTGCATCACCACGGTGCTATATCCCTTGTCTTTATATAATACGGTTCATACCGTCGGTTTACTTGCCACTATGCCCGTCAACCTCCGACCACTTGGGCGGCGCGACCCCGAGCAGATTTTTCACGAAAAAGTCGAACCGCTTGTGCTCGCCATACCGCTCACCCATAGTATGACCGGCACCGGGCAGAACGACAAGTTCAAAATCTTTGTTGGCGCGGATGAGCGCATCGGCCACCTGATATGTGCTTGCAGGGTCTACGTTATCGTCAAGCTCGCCCACCACAAGCATCAGCGCCCCCGTAAGCCGGTGGGCGTTATGCACATTGCTGCACTCCACGTAAGAACTGTCTACGGGCCACCCCATCCACTGTTCGTTCCACCATATCTTGTCCATGCGGTTGTCGTGACAGCCGCACGACGAATAGGCCGCCTTGTAAAAGTCGCCGTGCAGGAGCACCGCCGTTGTGCTCTCCTGACCGCCTGCCGAAGCGCCGAAGATGCCCACGCGCGTGGTGTCCATATACGGATAGCGGCGTGCGGCGGCCTCTATCCATGCGCGGCGGTCGGGGAAACCGGCATCTTTCAGGTTCTTGTAACAAACGTCTTCAAACTTCTTGCCACGCCACGACGTGCCCATACCGTCCATCTGCACCACGATGAAGCCGAGTTCGGCCAGTGCCGTCATGTTCCAGTCATAGGGGATAAAGTCTTTCGGAGTGTAGGCGTTGCCCGGTCCGGCATAGATGTATTCGATGACGGGATATGTCCGCGACGGGTCAAAATTGGTGGGACGGCGGATGATGCCCCATATATCGGTCTTGCCGTCACGTCCCTTGGCCGTGAACACTTCCGGGGCGCGCCAGCCGTCGGCCGTGATGGCCGTGATGTCGGCCGTTTCGAGCGTACGGACAAGACGGCCGCCGGTGGTGCGAAGTTCTGTCACGGGCGCACTGTCGGCAGTGGAATAAGTATCTATCAGATAACGGAAATCTGACGAGAAGCGGGCCTGATGGTTGCCTGCCGCCGGAGTGAGGCAGGTCATGCCGCGGCCGTCGGTGCCTATGCGGTAGTAACGGACAAGATACGGGTCCTCGCCCTTGTTCACTCCCGAGGCGGCGAAATATATCAGTCCGGCCTGTTCGTCGACACGCACCACCTCGCGCACACACCATTCGCCGCGCGTTATCTGCCTTATCACCTTCCCCTCCGACATGTCGTAGAGGTAGAGATGGTTCCAGTTGTCGCGCTCGCTCATCCATATCATCCGGCTGCCGTCGCTGTAGTCGTGGCGGAAATAGCGGGTATAGTTGACAAACGTCTCCGAGCGCTCCTCCACCACCGTGCGCATACGGCCCGTAACGGCATCCATAGCCAATATGCTCACCAGCTTGTGGCCGCGGCGGTTGTACTCCATCGTCACCTCGCGGCTGTCGGGCTGCCACCGGAAATTGCCGAGATCGTACTGATTGCCGCACACTGTCATGTCGGCCTCTACACGAGTGCCCGTGCGCGTATCGAAGATTACGGGCGTATGTTGCGGCAGACGGTCGCCGGGCTTGGCATACTCCTGCTTGTGAAGTATAGGCTGGAGCTGGTCGCGCGGCGATGACTCCACGTAATAGACATAGCGCTTCGGCACCGGCTGACGGCGGCACACGAGAATATAACGCGAGTCCGGCGACCAATAGATGCGGTTTGAGTAATAGTCGCCGGGCGAGCCGTCCTGACTGAGCACGTGCTTCACCGTATACGGCTTGCCCACTTCATGCAGCACTACGTTGTATCCTTCGATGTACGCCTCGGTCCTGCCGTCGGGTGACAGCACGGGGCGGGGCGTGTCTTCTTCGTCCACCTCCATCCAATGCGGCTTGTGCCGGCGGCCGAACTGAGGTTTGCCGGCCGGGCGCGGCTTTCTGCCTATCACACTGTCGCGCTCTTGTTCGGTGGAATAAACCGTCTGTGTGCCGTCATCCGCATTGCCCACCACATAGCGGCGGCCCTCCGGGGTTTCTATATAATAATGGTACGTGGATGTAGTGTCTTTCCACTCCACACCGTGCGCCCAATGCCACACCCGCGCACTGCCGAACTTCTCGCTCAGGCTGTACGCCCTGCGATAGTCTTCAACCGTGCCCTGTGCGTGTGTCAGTCGGGACATTCCACATAATACTATAAGGCATGATACGGCGAAAGCGAATTGTCTGTTGATATAATTTGTCATATCCAATACTTTATTTACTGCAAAAATACATTAATTTTTCGTCTTGCATGACATAATCTCCGAAAAAGAATGTACTTTTACAATTCGAACATATCAATTATGCTCACTTACCCAAATAAAGCAACAGCAATGAAAACAAACCGGAACAAGACATTGGCCATAACCATAGCGGCCATTATCACCATAACAGGCGCAACGGCACAAACAGTAAAAAAACGGGAAAACGACAACCGGACATGCTGCCACATTGAAGGACGGAGCATCGGTGACCCTGCGTGCCGTAACATGCTGCTATATGTATACAATACGGATTTGCGCATAGGCAGATGCGACACCATTCCCGTAGGTGCGGACGGGCGCTTCACATACAACTTGATAACGACGGGAAACAATGTATACGAAATGATTGCCGAAAACGACTATAACAACGGGGGTGGCTACACCACGAAGTTCTTTGCCGAAAACGGCACCGTCAGCATCAAGCGGTATGCCGACAGCACCGACCGCCGGCCGGAATTGACGGCTTACGGGCCGCTCAACAGAGAGATGTTGCGTCTGGAGAAACTGAAGATGGACATGTTTTTAAACGGTCCCGAACAGGAAAGAAAAATACTGGAAGAGAAGGGGAAAGGCCTTATTAGCGAGTCGCAGAAACTGAAAGACATGATGACCGTGGCCAAGACTGACGGGGAACGCAATGGCATGAAGCGCCAGGCAGACTCACTGGACATGGCTGTCAAAAGTATTGTTACAGAACTTGATGCCGTCAATGAGAGATACAGCCGGGCCATGGCGGACAGCAGGAAATATCTGCTTGACTACGCCCGAAGCAAAGCTACACCCGTAGGTCTGTTCTATCTGCATCAAGTGGCACTGATGGCAAAACACATGGGCGGCAACACTGCCGACAGCACGGAAGCCATATACGACAGCCTTTATGCGGAGAAATTCCCTGACAACATCATCAGCCGCTACATGCGCAACTGGATTGCCGGACGCAACATAAAGCCGGGCGGACATTTCATTGACTTCACGGCACCCGACCTCGACGGCCGCAACCACACGCTCTCGGTCGAAATCGCCGGACGCATAGCGCTGATCGACCTGTGGGCATCGTGGTGCGGTCCGTGCCGGAGAAACTCAAAGAGCATGATTCCCGTCTATGAAGAGTTCCGCGACCGCGGCTTCACCGTGGTTGGCGTGGCCCGCGAACGTAATGCAGAACACATGCGCAAAGCCATTGCACGCGACGGCTACACATGGCTCAACCTGCTGGAACTGGATGACAAGGCTTTGATTTGGGAGCGATACGGTTGTCCCAACGGAGGCGGCATGACCGTGCTCGTAGACCGTAACGGAAGTATATTGGCCGTAAATCCCAAAGCCGACGAGGTCAGGGATATATTAGGCAAGAAATTGTAAACCTGTGAACAGAACTTAAAAGAACAAACGACTATGGAGAAAAAGACGTATCAGCCACTGCCCATTGATACAAAGGAAGTGGTATTGCCGGATGAATTGTTGCCGTTGGTTGAGACAATGGCCAAAAACGTACACGAAGTGTGGGCGCAGAGCCGAATCAACGAGGGATGGACATACGGAAGCGAGCGAAACGATTCCGGTAAGAAACACCCCTGTCTCGTACCTTACGAGGAATTGAGCGATGGGGAAAAAGAATATGACAGGAACACTTCTGTAGAAACTCTGAAACTGATTATGAAATTAGGATTTAAAATAACAAGATGACAATGAAAAAACTATTTGCCTTTATCATGTTGCTGTTGCCTTTCGCGGCATTGCATACCGAGGCGGCACGCAAGAAGACAACCGTATGGGAGAAACCCGTGAAGATGTATGCCAACACGGGAACCATAAAAGTGACGCGCGTGGAGTTCGCCGACACGGCCACATTACTGTATATGCACGCACGGCACACACCCAAGGAATGGATAAGGATAGCCAAGGAAAGCTGTCTGAAAGACACTGACGGCAAGGCATACCGGCTGACATCGGCCGACGGCATAGTGCCCGGAAAGAATTTCTTCATGCCCGACAATGGCGAGACGGACTTCACCTTGCGCTTCGCCCCGATGCCGAAAGGCACAAAGATGATAGACTTTGCCGAGGGCGGGGCAAAAGATGACTGGCGTATCTTCGGCATCCACGACGAAAGTTACAGTCCTGCCATAGACATACCGAAGGAGCTGCGCAACATGAAGTACACCACAAACGAAACCCTGCCCGTTACGCGATATGCCCCCGGAAAGGTGAAAGTGCGCTTCAAGGCTTACGGCTACAGGCCGGAGATGCAGGCGGAACTGGACGGGTGGTACAGCGTCTTCGGAGAGAAACAGCAACGTCTCCTGTCCCCGAAACTCAACGATGACGGTACGGCAGAGTTTGAGGTCAGCCTCACCCATCCTTCGGTGATAGTTGTCGGCATCCGCAACGTGAACTATGCAAGCATATTGGCTGTGCCGGGTGAGGACGTGTCGCTGGCCTTAGACTTGGCCAACGGAGAGAAAGATGATGCTTACTTCGGCTTCACCGGCTCTCTGGCACACACCAACAAGGTAATAAACGACAACCAGTACGAATTTCGGAAACTCTTCATGGCGACGTACGACTCCTTGATGGTCACCGGAACGGAAGGATGGTCGGCAGCGGAATATGCGGCCCTGATCGGCAAGATACTGAAAGAGAAGAAGGAGACTGTCAATCAGTTTAAAGGGCTGACTGACGCCGCACGCGCCTTTCTGCGCATGAATCTGGAGAGTACGGCTCTCGACTGGCAGTATGATTTCAGCCGCTCATGGGAAAATGCGAAGATTCGCCGGTCAAACATAAAGACGGCAGCGGAATATGAGGAACTGATGAAGAGCATTAACGTGCCGCATTTCGACGCTCCGCTGACCGACGGCACGACGATGGAACTTCTCGAATCAGACTACGCCATGTTCGGCAACGGGCTTTGGTCGGCCCACTCCTACTCCTCACCCATCGTTATAAACAACGACTACAACCGTCAGGCGGCCACGGTAGACGCTTTCCTCAAAGGCCGGCTCTCTCTCGATGCAGCCGCCGAGGCAACCATAACCGACCCTGCCCTGAGTGCGCTGATAGCCGGGAAGCGTGCCAAAGACAAACGGATGGAAGAGGATATGGCACGCCGTGGCAACGTCTTCTTCCACAAGTTGGATGACGTGAAGCCTGAAAACATCCTTTCCGCCATTCTCGACAAACACAGGGGCAAGGCCGTGGTGGTGGACATTTGGGCAACGTGGTGCGGGCCGTGCAAGGCTGGTCACAAGCGGATGGTGCCGCTGAAGAAGGAACTGGAGGGACAGGACGTTGTCTTCGTATACGTCACCGGCCCGACATCACCGGCCGAAACATGGCAGGGAATGATTGGCGACATCGCCGGCGAGCACTACTATCTGACGCGCGAACAATACGGACACATCCTCGACAAATATGAGTCGGACGGCATACCCACCTATCTCGTTTTCGACCGCGAGGGCCAACTGACGTTCAAGAACATCGGCATGGTAGACAACGGAAAGATAAAAGAGGAGATTGAAAAGGCAATGGAATGGAACTGAAAGGGCATTGCACTGTAAACACGCCCTCTTTATGGCAAGGCCAATCATAATGGTTCATCCGCCATTTTGAGTGATAAACAAGCGTCACAACCTGCTATCGTATCTGTAACAGTAGGGGCATAGTCTTGTCTTTGACCGCATAATATAGAAGCCGCTGCTTCTTGTGGGCGGGCAAAAACAAGATTATGCCCCTACCATTGCACGATTGTGTCATTGAGCATTAATATATCACTCAAATGTCGGATGAACCTAAAAAAACATAAAATTTTTCCTTGATCACATGCCTGTTTTTTATATTTTTTTCGTAAATTTGCAGTCGGACAAAAATAGCTTTAAATCATTAGTTGTCAAAATCAGACGTGTTCTCTTATGACTTCAATGAATAAGGTAGAGTATCAAAGCACTTACTTTTTGTGCCATGTATCCGGGTCAAGTCTTTGACAAGATACCATCAAGATATGGATAAACATAGAGCCACATCGGATGTAAAACACACCGGAGGCGGAAAAGAATCCCCTCCTTGCGCCGGACTTGCCTCCGGTGTCCTCCCCGAAACTCAAACCGCAGCGGTTGACAGTTCACAAACAGGGGTGTCCACAAGTAATGTGCCATCACGAAACGGGAACAAGTCACCCGGACCACCAACAGATGAAGCTCCCCACTGGTATGCTCTCCGCACCACCTACGGACGTGAGAAAAAGGCTTACGACTATCTTGTCGCTCACGGCATCACGGCCTTCTATCCGACATTAAAGAGCATAAAACTGATAGACGGCAGACGCACTACAATAGAACAATCGCGCATACCCAACATCTTTTTCGCTTTCGGCACTGAAGAGCAACTGAAAGTGTTTGTTTACGACAACGTCAATCTCCCCTATCTTCGCTTTTATTACACCCGCACACACATCGGCAACCGGCTTGCCCATGTTCCGCTGATAGTGCCCGACAATCAGATTGACAGTCTGAAAATAATCTGCTCCTCCAACGCCGATGACATCGTTGTGTCTACCAGCGAAATCAAGAAGTTCAAGGAGGGCCAAACCGTTCGCATAGTGGACGGCGAATTCAAGGGTGTGACGGGCCGCGTGGCACGCTACCAAAACCACCAGCGCGTGGGCATAATCATCAACGGACTGCTGACCGTATGCACGGCATACATCCCGAGTGCGTTTATAAAAACGATTTAAGAACATATTAGTTTTATTTGAAGAAAAGCATAACAAAACAAAATGAAAGATCATAATTCCCTGTCAAGCAATTTAATGTCTTCACATAAATGGTATCTTGAAATACTTGGAGCATTGATATTGTCAAAAGCCAAAACCGCGTTTAATTCCATTGTCGCATCGTTGTTAGTGGTTGGTATAGTGTACTTTTCAGAATTGAGAAAACTTTTCTGTTTCTTAGCCGCATCTTTATTTGTTTATTTAGTGTGGCATATTGTACACACTCTTACTCCTATATATTGTCTACGCAAGGAAGAGACAAGGATAACTTGGAGTCAAATATCGCTACTGACCTCGTTCGGTTGTTGGATTATCGTACTAATCAACATTTTGGGAATAAAGAAAGACGATTCTTCATACATAATATTAACCGCGTTAGGAGCCGTATTGGGTTGGATCTTTCAAGATACCATAAAGAGCGTTGTGGCATTTTTTTATCTTCGTGCAAACAATCTTCTTAAAATAGGTGATTGGATTGAGGTCCCTTCACAAGAAATAGACGGTTTCGTGAAAAGAATCTCGCTTACTACAGTGACCTTGGAGAACTGGGATACGACAACCTCTGCTTTTCCCACATACATACTCCACTCAGAACATTTCAAGAACTACCAAAATATGCTTGACGGAAAGACGCATGGCAGAAGAATGTTAAAAACATTCATTATCGATACCGGATGGATACACACGATGTCGGATGAAGAGATTGACAGACTGAGAAGTATTGACAATCTTGATGGGGAGAAAAAGGAATTTATTGATTGGTTCCTTTCAAAAGAAACCAAAGCCCAAAGAAAAAGTTTATTGAATATAGAACTATATAGGCGATATATTTACCATTGGCTGATGCATCATCCACACATCTCACACGAGCCACGACTGATTGTACGCTGGTTGGAGCAGGTTCCGGAAGGATTGCCTCTCCAAGTTTATGTTTTCATTACCGACTGTAGTCTGGCACCGTTTGAACATCAACAATCCATGATTATAGAACATATTATAGAAGCACTTGCATGGTTCAACCTCCAGCTTTATCAAAGTGCTTCAGGGTATGATGCCAGCAACTGCAATATCAACATGGCTGACAAAGAAGCCAATTATAGAAGAAAAACCAAAGACAATGGAGAAATACAGTGAAGACCTCCTAAGGTATTTAGGAATTAATGAAACGGAGCGCATTAATTGGTATAAAGCGCGTCACTACGTGCAGAAATTTTTAATGCCAGTGTACGGGACTGCCATATCCCCGAATTCTTCTGAGCGGTTACATGTCGTATTTGAAGATGTGTCTCCATTGATGATGGCTGTAGTTCGTCAGAGCTGCCTGATTGCACATTACCCCAACTTTGATGAAGAAACAGGAAGAAATAGAACAAGCATAACCATTTGTACCAAAAATCCAGATACGGCTTACAATGATATAAAGAGCTGTGATTATCTCGGCAATCTCTTGGAGTATTGCAAATGTACGGTTAACGGTAAATCTGTTGATAACTCAAACTTCATTCTTCCTTTGGATATAGAATTCGAGTTTGTAAATAATGCGTCTTATTCCACAGAAAACACCATTGTGATTAAATCAGAAGATGTAGAAAAAGGTATAGAAGGCTTTGAACAAAAGTTTGACGTTACAATGGGCATGCTTGTAAACATGGTTTACAATACCGGCGCAGAAATAGACAACCTCTCTGCCAGCGACAATGACAATATAGAACGTTATACCATCGCCCTGAATGTTTTCTGTTACAAACTCAAACAAGACTTGATAATGAAAAAATGGGACGAGTGTGCCAAACGTAATAAATATGGTACATACAATGAAACCGATATAAAAAACAAGTTATCCTCCGTATTCTGTGCCGATTGTTTTGAACCACGAATCAAGGGACTGTTTGGAACAAATAAGAAACCTGTTGCCGAATATATACTTCAAGACTTCAATACGGTCATGAAGAAAATCAGCAATGTTAATACAATCACTGCACTTGCCAAGTGTGAGCATGCCCGCTGGAATGTTGAAAAACTCATCATGGGCTTCAAACCACTTTGCATGACCGATTGGTATGACTTGGAATCTTGTTTCGGCACTGAAAGGAAAAATAAAATCAAGACATTAAAGAAACAGGGCAGGCACATTGACTTGTGCTCTTATAGAAACCTTCAACGTATCAACCCCGCTGACATGAAATATGATTATTTCCTGATGCTGGCCATGCCGCAGATAATGCGTAGCTATCTGCTGGCAAAATAAAACACATGGAAACTTATGCATAAGATTTTCATTTCATACTCACGTGCCGACTACCATACCGTTCTTAAACTGAAGGATGAGATAGAACATGTTATTGGAAAAGATACGTGTTGGATTGATTTAACCGGTATAGAAAGTGACCGGCAGTTTGTTGATGTCATAATCGATGCCATTGACAAGGCTGATATCTTTCTTTTTATGTATTCCAAACATTCCGACCGTTCAGAATGGACTCGGAAAGAGATAGAATATGCATATAGCGAGAAGAAAAAGATTGTTTTTGTCAGAATTGACAAAGCACAACTAAGTAAGTATTTCCGGTTCCAGTTTGGTGGTCACGACATCATTGACATCAATGATATCCTACAAAAACGAAAACTGATTGAAAATCTGTATAGTTGGTGTGGCGGCGAAAATACGACCAAGTTTCAAAAAGCAGAAGAGAGGCCAAATGATTCTATTATGCCTTTTTCATTTACCCGCATCAAAGCGAACATATCCGAATTGCTATTGATATTGTCACGTATGAAAAAGCAAAAGGAACCTGTATCTTTCTTGTTGAAGAAAATCAAAAATGACAAATTCAAACTATTACTGATTTTATTGCTGATATTGTCATTTACAAACATTGTAAGTGCTATAATTGTTTTTATTGGAATCAATTATTTACTTCGCGACCAACTTCAAACAAAACATCCTAAATATTGGCAATGTATACTGAAAGTAAAATCTTACAGCGCGAAGATTCTATTTGGCCTCAACCTACTATTATCAGCCTTTTTCTTATTCTTTGCCTGTACTGATTATGATTCTGGTTTCTTTTTCTGTTCAAAGATAATGTTCATACTGAGCATAACCCTTCTGTTACTCAGCCATTTCAAACCAAAATTGTTGGGTATGAAAACAAAGAAAGAAAGCATTATATACTTTGGCATTTCAACACTATTGTACCTGTGCTCCATTGTCTTTTTCCATATCAACGAAAATAAATTGAATTATTACAGGCAGCCATCAACTGAAAAAGCAACCATATCACCACAGAAAGATACATTAAATACAGAATCAATTTATACAGAGACTGCAGGAACACATACTTTTAATGCAGATACTGACACATGCAATAGTAGTCGGGGTAACCGATATATCGGTGACTTTAAGAATGAGCTGGACAAAATATCCACTTCAAATACAAATATTCAGGAAGAGTACTTTATTTTGAAAGGACTTTATGACAATAAATATTCTGAATTAAAGATATGTATTCCTTTAAACAGAAGTATTTGGGAAGGTCATTTAAAGAAAACGTTATATCATCCTGAATTGTTTTTCTATATGTACAAACACAAAAGAGCAATAAAAGGAACAGTAGAAAATGTAGATGGACAAAACATCGGTTATGTTGAAGGACTATGTGATATAACTGATAGCACTTTATGCATAAAGGGTAAAATAAAGTTAGAATCCAAAGATTACAACTATACAGAACACAAAATTTCATATAGCGGTACTATTACAATAACAAAGCAACTGAATGTTGCAAATGACTTGTAACAATAAAATGTATTATATATTGTTTTATTAGATTTTTATGGAACAACAATATAAGTATTTCGCATTCATATCCTACAACAGCCATGATGTCAGTTGGGGAAAGAAACTGCAACGCAAGTTGGAGGGTTATCGTATGCCCGCCACATTATGCAGTGAACATGGATGGGAACGCAAACCTATAAAACCGGTATTTTTCGCACCTTCTGATATCCAACCGGGAGGACTGACAGCAGAACTGCAAGACAGATTGCGGGCATCAAGAAATCTTGTCGTTGTCTGTTCACCACACTCCGCCCAATCGGAATGGGTGGGTAAGGAGATTGCCTTCTTTCATAGTCTTGGCCGCACCAACGACATCCACTTCTTTATAGTTGACGGGATTCCGCATAGCGGCAATCCCGATACAGAATGTTTCAACCCTATTGTTGACACGCTCGATTTGCCTGAAATACTCGGAGCAAACGTCAATGAAAAGATATACCGTTGGCCGTGGCTCAACCGTGAACGGGCATACGTTCAGTTGATAACGAAACTCCTTGGAGTAGAGTTCGACAGCATTTGGCAACGCCACCGCCGGCTACTCCGCCAAAAAATTGCAGCATGGGCTGTTGGTCTTATCGTGATAATTGCGGTCCTACTTGGTGTATGGATTAATGGTCAACCTGTAGATGTCACCGTATCGTTGAATGAAACTTCAATACATAACGACAATCTGCCGCCACTAAAAGACGCTGTCGTCACGATGGAACTTGACAACGAAATTAAGACTGACACAATCCTTTCTCTTGACACCAACGCTATCTTTGCAAACATCCCCCACAAAGCCTTGGGAAGAGACATTCATCTGATGGTAGAGTGCAGCGGCTGTATGCCGGTTGACACTTCATTCATATTGACAAAGAATGTGACTATAAACATAGCGCGCAATCCGCATATCTACGGTGACGTGGAGTTCCGGTTGTGGAGCATAAATGAAGAGCGAGGAGTCGCCAATACTCAAGTATATTTGGCCGGATTAAACGCAATATCAGATGCCGATGGCTATGTGAAGATGTTCATCCCTTTAGAAAGACAATGCGAACGATATAAGGTGGAGTGCAATCTTGCATTGGAGGATAATACACTTACTATGCCGACTACTGAAAGTACAGCATTGATTGTAAAATAATCAATAGTTTCGTGATATATGAAAAGGTTATTCTTATTTATTTACTTAATAACAGTTTTATCTATAGTCTCTGCACAGACACAGCATGGCCATGTCAAAACCCGTGGTCGAGAAAATGCAAACGGAACAATTACTCCAGGAACGAGATTAGCCGGAGCAACTATTACTTTCAAAGGCAATAACTCTGTGACGAGTGGAATAAATGGCGCGTTTTCGTTTTCCGTACCGAACAAAACTTACTGCGTTACAAATGTAAGAAAGAACGGCTACCAACTTTATGACCCTGACTTGCTTGGTAAAATCCATAAGTATTCTGCTGATGACATTCCTGTGGTGATGGACACACCCGACAATGTATTGGCAGATAAATTGAAGTCAGAAAAGAAGATACGCAGAATTTTAAGTGCACAACTTCATGAGAAGGAGGATGAAATTGAACTGTTGAAAGAACAACAGAAGATAACCGAAGAACAATACCGTAAACTTCAGCAGGAACTATATGCTGCCCAAAATAATAACGAAAAACTAATATCAGATATGGCGGAACGTTACTCCACGCTTGATTTTGACCAATTGGATGACTTCCAAAGGAGTGTAATTGCCTATATCCAAAATGGAGAACTCACACGTGCTGATTCCTTACTCAACACAAAAGGAAGCATGGAAGAGCGTAGTGCGAAACTCGACCGCATGGACGAGGCTATCAAGACGGATGCGGAAGATATAGCAAAACGTCAGGAGCAACACGACAAAAGCGTGGCAATGAAAGCCAAGGCTCTTGAAGACTTTGCCGCCGACTGCTACAGCCGATATGAGATTTGCTTGTTACAACACAAAAACGACTCTGCAGCATATTGGCTTGAATTACGGGCAAGTAAAGATACATTGAATGTTGAATGGCAATCCGCAATAGGAACATTTATGAGGTATTTCCTTGCCGATTATCATACAGCATTGCATTATTGTAATAAGGCACAGCATGTGTCAATAATTCAAAATGGAGAAAACAGTAAAGAGGTTGCAGCATGTTATAATAATATCGGATTAACATATTCGTCCCAAGGCTATTATCAAAAAGCATTAGAATATCATCAAAAAGCACTAAATATATTTTTGAAAGTTTTGGGAAAGAGACATCCTGATGTTGCAACATGTTGCAACAACATGGGAACAATATATTATTACCAAGGCGATTATCAGAGAGCGTTGGAGCATTTGCAAAAAGCGCTAAATATATCTTTGGAATTTTGGGGAGATCGACATCCTGATGTTGCAACAATTTACGGCAACATAGGGGGTATATATTCTTCCATAAACGATTATCAAAAAGCTTTAGAATATCATCAAAAAGCACTAAAAATAAGATTGGAAGTTTTGGGGGAGAGGCATCATGATCTCGCAATAAGTTACGGCAACATAGGAACTATATATTCTTACCAAGGCGATTATCAGAAAGCACTAGAATATCATCAAAAAGCGCTAAATATATTTTTGGATTTTTTTGGAGATCAACATCCTGATGTTGCAACAAGTTACGGCAACATAGGAAATGTATATTTTTACCAAAACGATTATCAGAAAGCTTTAGAATATTTTCAAAAAGCACTAAATATTTATTTGGAAGTTTTGGGGGAGAAACATCCTGGTGTTGCAACATGTTACAACAACATAGGTTCTATCTGTTCTAACCAAAACGATTATCAGAAGGCTTTAGAATATTTTCAAAAAGCACTAAAAATAAAATTGGAAGTTTGTGGAGAGAGACATTCTGATGTTGCAACAAGTTACAACAACATAGGAAGAGTATATTATTCCTTACGCAATTATCAGAAAGCTTTAGAGTATCATCAAAAAGCACTAAATATATATTTGGAAGTTTGGGGAGAGAAACATCCTGACGTCGCAGAAAGTTACAACAACATAGGTATTGAATATTGGACAGCAAAAGACAAAGGCATAGAACTACCCGGTTTTAAGGAATTCACGAGTCCGAGAGTTTTTATTGCAACAACAATAGGAAATGACACTCCAGCAGCAAAATTCGGAATGAGCGGAGAGTACATTATGCTGGAGTTCGCAGATTGGACTATTGATACAGAATATAGTCTTTTTCAAAAAAACTCCGAAATGAAAGGTAAGCCCAAAACGATTGTTGTGATGAAAGGAAAAGAAATCTATCAGTACCATTTTGATAACACAATCGGAATACAGTTTAGCTATAAATATGTTGGAGAACAAGAAAAACAAAACATTCTCAAAATTTATAGAGAATGGAAACTAAAACAATAAATAATGTATATCAATTAAAAAAATAATAATATACAATTTAATAAAAAGAATGTATGGAACGAAACAAGGAATACTATGTTTTTATAAGCTATGAAAGCGAAGATTCAGAATGGGCTATTTGGTTGCAACATGAGTTGGAACACTATCATCTGCCAGCATCATTCAATGGTCGAACTGATATTCGTCAGGATTTACGCCCTGTATTTAGAGATACAGATGAACTTAGTGCAGAAAATTTACCAGAACAAATTCAAAAAGCACTCAAGAATTCTCAAAATCTTATTGTTGTCTGTTCACCAAAAGCAGCAAAATCAACATGGGTTAATCAAGAAATCGAGACATTTATATCTATTGGTAAAACAAACCGTATATTTCCATTTATCGTTGAAGGCAACTCACCAAAAGAATTCTTTCCACCAGCACTTTCATCCTTACCCAAAAAAGAAGAGCGATTGGGTGGCGACATTAATAAAAATGGCAGAGATGCAGCTTTTATTAAAGTAGTAGCAGAGATGCTTAATATTGGCTTTGATAATTTATGGAATAGGAATGAGAAAGAAAAAGCTGAAGAAGAACGTTTGCAAAGAGAACAACAGAATAAACACAATCGGAATACAGTTTAGCTATAAATATGTTGGAGAACAAGAAAAACAAA
>NZ_URNN01000054.1 GCF_900549175.1 uncultured Prevotella sp.
ACTTGCATGTGTTAAGCCTGTAGCTAGCGTTCATCCTGAGCCAGGATCAAACTCTACATTGTAAAATCTTAAATCTTTATCTCAAGTCCCTCAATCGTCCGAAGACGCAAGGGAAAGAAATGTCTGTTCAGGACGCCGTATATTAAAGTTTTCAAAATCACCATATATAAAGGTGACTTGACGGTTCGTTCATATTACCCATAAGTGCTGTCTCCACAAAGGGGACAGACCCATGCTTCTTGTACTACTACTTATCTGTCTGTCAATATTTCAAAGAACTCTCTCTTTATTTCTTGTTTCGTTTTCGCTTGTCAGGAGTTGAACTCTGAAAGCGGATGCAAAGGTAAGCACTTTATCCGTTCCAACCAAACATTTTGAGGGAAAATTTTCATTTTTATCCTAAATTTAAGCAAAAATTGATTTAAATCAAGGCAAAACGGGGATTTTCAAACGCAAAGGCGCGGAGGCGCAAAGATTTTTTAGTTTTTCCAGAACACGGAGACACGGAGACACAGAGAATTATTAAAACCTTTGCGTCTTTGCGACCTTTGCGTTTTAAAATATTCTCTGTGTCTCCGTGTCTCTGTGTTCAAAAAAAAATTCTTTGCGCCTCTGCGCCTTTGCGTTTTTTTAATAATCTCCGTGCCTCTATGTTCCGAAGATTACCATGTCACGTTCATTCCAAGAACGACACTGGCGTTTGAAGAGAGCGGAATGGCCTCCTTGCTCTGCTTTCCGAGGATATGATCCATGCCCACAAAAAAGTTGTAACCCTTGGGATGTATGTTGAGAACCCACCCCATGCTCGTGGTAAAGCTATTCACGGCAAAGCTCACACCGCCGTCGAGCCAGCCCAGCGGAGCATAGTTGGCACTGAGACGTCCCTCGGTCCATGTATAGGCACCACGTATGCGCGTGCTGCTGAGAGCACCGAACTTAACCTTGCGGTATACCGGCAGAGTATACTCGGCACCGAGATTCACGGTTGCCCCGATACCCGTGGTGCGTCCGCCCTGGTCACCCTGATCCTGTAGATTGGCGAAATCGGTCAGCTGGTCGGCATAGCGGTCGGCCTTCACATCAAGTTCCTCGCCGCCACGGTCGGACGTTACAGCCACATCGTGAAAACCATCGAACTCGAAACGGTCTTTCATATTGACGGCCTTCATGTCGTTGGTCCAGCTGATGAAGCCCAAATCGAGCAGCGAGGCGCTGAAGGTCCAGTCGTCGTTGAGCTTGTAGACACCTCCCAGATCTACGGCCATACCAAAACCTCCGAGTCCGGCTCCGTCTATATCCGCATCGTTGACATGCTCGTAAGACCCGAGCGACTCGTCTTTATAATCAGACGTCTCCGACTTGTACATGAATCCCTTCATCGACACGTCGGCCGAAGCATTACCCGTTATGGTCCACTTTTCAGACGACGACAAATCTGCCTTCATGTTGCGCATCTGCAGGTCGGCACGAGCCACACCAAACAGGAACTTCAGCTTGGCACCCAGACGCAGCTTGTCGTTAATCTGGCGCGAGTGTCCCAGGGCAAGCTCCACATACGACTGCGCGTTGACATCTATGTCGCCAATGTCATAACTCTTGTTTCCCGTGTTCTTTGCAAACTCAAACAACTCATACGGCAAAGACACGCCGAACGATGTTTTCGAGTTCAGCTCGATGGTGTTGTATCCGCCCCACGCCTTGAATCCGGCCGAGAGAATCGTCAGCCCCACATCGCCAATGATACGGTTGTTGCCCGTGCTCAGTCCCTCGAGTGCGTCGGAAGTCGAAATGTAGGGATTCATGAACGTTGTCATCTTTTTTCCGCTCTGCGACGGGAACATCGGGTTTGGCATCACGATGTCCTCATAGCCGAAATTGCCGTGCAGGCTGACGTTGATGTTTCCGAGTGCCGGTATCGACACATAGCTCTGCTCGTTGGCAAAAGCCGGGTTCATTCCGTGGCGATACTTGTAGTCGCCAGTGAAGTATGCCGAGTTGAGTGTCTGCGCCGTTGCCGCACCACCCGTCACCGCCATAGCGACGGCCAATATATATTTGTTAAATGATGAGTTCATAAAAATTTCGTCGTTCTATATATATTAATGTATTAATCATCTGTGCTCACTATCACCTTGCCCACCAGTTTCACCTTGATGTCACGGGCGATGATGAAATTCTTCTCGGAGTTGAGTCTCACTCCCTCCACCGGTGCCTGTCCCGGTATCGAGGCATCGCCCTCGAAAGCCACGGCAATGGCATCAAGATCTTTCAGGGCACCGGCCTGCGGCTGAGTCACACGGATGACTATGGGGGTCTCTGTAGAGTTTTTGCCGTCGGCGGAAGCGATGATGGTCTCGTCGACATCCACCTTCAGCCTGTCCTCACCGAGTTTCTTGCCGTCTACTCCCAACGCCTCTGCCTTGACCGTAAGATTGAACGGCACGCGGTTCTCTATAGTTGCCGTCACCTCCACATAGGTGTCCTTGGCCAAATCCAGGTCTTTTATGTCTTCGTTCAGGTCGTCTATAGTATCATTGTAACAGATGCTTGCATCGCTGCCGAAAGCCAACGGGGCTTCAAAGCCGTACGACGGTTTCACGGTATAGCTCTTTCCAAGCTCGAAATATCCCAGTTTGCCGTTGTTGGCACGGGCATGTGCCGAGAAGGATATGTGGTCGGGTATAGTGTGCAGTATCTCCGAGAGTCTGGGCACGGAATATATCTTGTCAAAGCGCTCCTTTTCGGCGTCGGTCATTCTCGCCTCGTCGCGGCAGATGCAGATGCGTGTCTCGGCATCTCCGCCCTTGTTCTCGCCACGCGGCAGAATCTCCATCTCCGGCACCTCCACCGTTGTAGTGCGTCCGTCTTTCACGGCCGTAAGCGCACCGCTCACAAAGCCGCCAATCTCCATATCGTTGTAGATGGTGAGGGATATCATGGGGTTGTAAACATCAACCACCACATTCTCACCCATAAGGAAGTCGGGCACGCCAGTGATGTCTACGTCACCCAGGTTGGGCATGTCTATTTCGGGATTGAAAAAGCCGGTAACGGACTTGACCGCGAAGTCACCGATACTTATGTCACCCGTTATGTTGAACGATGCGCTCTGCGAGAATCCTCCGACAATCTTGGCGAAAGACGCGCTCAGCTCTATGTCGCCCTTGAGGGTCATCACCTTTCCGGCTCTTGTCTCCTCGTACTTCAAGGCGTCGTTGCCGTCAAAGTTCAGCCTCGTCACACGTCCGGTAATGACGATGTTGGCCGATGTGGCCACATTGCTCAGCTCAAGCACCTGCCCGTTCATGGATCCGGCACTGCCGTCCACGCGCACGCCGTCCAGTTCCATGTATTCGGGGAACGTCACCGTCAGCACGTTCAAAGTCCTTACATAGGTTTTCATGTCGCGGGAGAACGTCAGGGTAAGGCGGAACGTCTCATCGGCTGCCACAGTGACGAGCTTGTCCAGACCGTCGGGCACATCGCCCTTATAGTTCAGTATCTGGATGCTTCCATTGACCGTAACCGGTTTGGGAAGGGTAATCTCGCCGGAAACACCTCCGACCTGCACTTGCGGCACATCGAACACTACCTGACGCGACTCGTGTCCGGCATCTGCCAAAGTGGTTATTTCGACCATGGGGTGTGACGGACTTACATCGTCGCCATCGGTGCGGAATACATAGTCTTTTGTAACAGCGTCAATCTCGATACAGTCGTTACCGTCGAGATCCAACACATCCGACAACAGGATGGTGTCTGTAGAACTCACGGGCAACACCAGCCCGCCATCCGACCCCACACCGATGGTGCCGTCCACTTCGTCAAAATTGTAGTCATTGTCCATACAGCCGGTCAACGAAAGTCCGACTGCAACAACTACAGATGAGAGCAACCCTGCTCTGGAAATAAAAATACTCATACGTCTGAAAATATGTGTTATTTAAACTATTTTACCACATTATACTACTTAAGGATGCAAAAATAAAATAAAAAGTTAAAACCTGCAAACATTTCATGGTTTATTTTTTTATCAGCCCCCTAAAATTCGGCCCCCTATAATTCCCCAAAGGGGGATATTGAGTTGATGTTTCTGCAACTCGGCATCCCCCCATTTGGGGGATTATAGGGGGCTATCTTCAAATCGGCCAAGTTTCATCCAAAGAAAGACTTAATTCTTTATTCTACAGGTGCACAATCCGGTGTTTTTTATGTATTTTTGCAGAATAAACAAAAACAGAAATATAAAACAAAACCTGAAACAATATGAAAATAGTAAATTTCAGCGAGACCGACTCCGTCATAAACAAGTATCTGGCGGAAATACGCGATGTGGACTATCAGCAGAACCGCCTGCTCTTCCGCAACAACATAACACGCATAGGCGAGATGATGGCCTACGAAATGAGCAAGACACTCACCTACGAAGAGCGCGAGGTAACCACACCGCTGGGCACCGCCCGCGTGCGCCTGCCGCAAGACAAGATAGTGCTGAGCACCATCTTCCGCGCCGGACTGCCACTGCACGCAGGATTCCTCAACGTGTTCGACCATGCCGACAATGGCTTTGTGAGCGCCTACCGCAAATATACCGACGAGGCACACACCGAGGTGGGCATAGAGGTGGAGTATCTGGCCACGCCCTGTCTCGACGGCAAGACACTCATCATAGCCGACCCCATGCTGGCCACGGGCGGCTCGATAGAGATGGGCTACCGCGCCTTCCTGACCAAGGGCATGCCGCGGCGTGTGGACATAGCCTGCGTCATGGCCACACCCGAAGGCATAGAGCACGTGAAGAAGACCATGCCCGACGACATCACCACCGTGTGGTGCGCCGCCATCGACGAACGCCTCAACGAGCACAAATACATCATACCCGGTCTGGGCGACGCCGGCGACCTGTGTTTCGGAGAGAAACTGTAACAGAAGCCTTTAACTCCTAAGCGGCGCAGCCGTGATAACTCCTCTAACTCCTTAAAAAAACTCCTTTAACTCCTAAAAAAATGAAACATTTACTATTAACTGCACTTCTTACCGCCCCGTTCTACGGCGGACAACATTCCGGCAACGGCGCATGCGCACAACAGCGCATGCCCCACGCATCGATGATGATGCGGGGAGGAGCCTACAACGCCACTCCCGTGCCCTTCAGAACCGACACCGACATAAGCCTTTGCACGGTGCCCGAAGCCCCGATACTGTGGGGCATGGACACGGCATGGGACAGCGAAGACAACGTAACCCGCGGCACCAACTACATAGGCACCGACGTGATGCGCACGGGACGCGTGTCGTTCCAGCCCAGTGACCTCGTCGACGCCGACGGCAACCTGTCGGCAAAGCAGCAGACGGCCCTGCTGTCGCGGCTCAACCACATCAGGATAAGCGGCGTGCGCGACGTCATACTGAACTGCGACCACGAGGCACTAAACTCATCCAACTACTACGGCAAACCGGAAGAGTGGTACAAGGTGATAAAGGCCAGCGTGAAGTATATCAAGGCCAAGGGATTCAACGTGGTTACGATATCGCCCTTCAACGAACCCGACTACACGGCATGGGGAGAGGGAACAAAAGCGCATTTCCGCGCCATAGCCAAGCTGATAAGCGAAGACGCCGACCTGCAGGGCATAAGGATTTCGGCCGGCAACACCCTCAACTGCGACAAGGCCCTGGAGTGGTACAACTACATGAAACCCTACGTGACGGAGGGCAACACCCACCAGCTGGCGGGCAGTTTCGACACCTACGCCGCCTTCTGGCAGCAGGTGCGCGCCGACGGCAACCATGCCACAGCCGACGAGCTGCACAACGTGGGCGAAGCCTTCATAGGCGCACACTACGGCATGCAGACGGGCGTGTGGTGGGGATGGGACGGCGCCGCACGCGGAGAATACTGCAGGGCGGCGTTCACCGGCAAGGAGATAGCATACGCCGAAAACCGCAGCGCATGGACGGCAGCCACCGTCTACAAACGCGCGGACGGACGCCTGGATGCCTTCATAGGCTCGTCGGAACGGCAGGCCAACACCTCGTCGTTCGACTTCACGGCCACCGACCGGCCGGTGTATTTCGACGGTTACGGCCCCGTGTACAGCCACACCATGACCATACCCGGAGGTACGGGCTACCAGAACGGGCAGACCAACGCCGAACGCCTGATACAGATAAACCGTGGCGGCGACGTGCCCCTGGACTGTCTCACGGGCGGCAAGTTCGTGATAATGAACAGGAACTCGGGCAAGTGTCTCGGATTCTACAACGGCGCGCAGGGTGAGGCCCTGAACATCACGCAGATGCCGTACAGCTCGACGAAGGCCGCCACCCACCAGCAGTGGACGGTGGAGCCGGTGGCGGAAAGAGTGGGCGGCGACTACAGCTACTTCCTATTGCGCAACGTACGCAACAACAAGCAGGTGATGGACGTGAAAGACTGGAGCACGGCGGCCGGCGGCGAGATAATAGGCTACTCGGGAGACGGCGGCAGCAACGAACAGTGGTTTGCCGAATACGCCGGCGAGGGCAACTGGTACCTGCGCTCGCGCCACAGCGGACTGTATCTCGAGATAAGAGGCTCGTCGACCAACAGAAACGCCTATCTGCAGCAGGCCGTCTTCACAGGAGAAGCCAACCAGCAGTGGCGCTTCATGCCCGTAACGGCAAAACTGGAGCTTGACGCCCCCACGGCACCGAAGAACCTGAAGGCCACGCCGCTGTCGGCATCGGTAAGACTGGAGTGGGACGCCAACGGCGAGAGCGACATCGAGGCTTACTGCGTGCTGCGCGCCAAGGCCGGAACAACACCCGACGACAACGACTCGTGGGACATGATAGGCCGCATGGTTACGGGCACGGAGTTTGTAGACAACAGTGCCGAGGCCGGTGTGGAGTATACATACAGGCTGAAAGCCGTGGACAAGAGCCGCAACATCTCGGAGGCTTCAGAGACCGTGACCGCCGGCTACGGCACCGGCGGCAAGACAGCCGCCCTCGTGGCACGCTATGGCTTCGACGGGACGACGGAGGACATGACGGAAAATGTGTTTGACGCCGCCATGGAAGGCACGGCCGCATACAGCACCATTGAAGAGCCGGTGAAAGCTGGATGCGCCCTACTTGCCGGCAACGCATATCTCATGCTGCCGCCGGCCGCCACCCACCACCGCGACATGACCGTGAGCGCGTGGGTGAACGTGACGGGCACAAAGGCATGGCAGCGCATCTTCGACTTCGGCAACGGCACGGAGCAATACTTCTTCCTCACGCCCAACAACGGTTCGACCATGAGCGTGGTGATGAAGAACGGGGGCGACGAGCAACGGCTCACAGCCACAGCATTGCAGGACGGATGGCACCACGTGGCCGTAACGCTGTCTGCAGACGCAGTGACACTGTACGTAGACGGCGAACAGGCCGCCACAACTGCCGACATCACGATACGTACCGCCGACTTCATGCCCGTGCGCTGCTACATCGGCCGCAGCCAGTTTGCCGCCGACCCGCTGCTGACGGGAGGACTGGCCGACTTCCGCATATACAACGCCGCCCTTACGGCCACAGACATAAAGACTGTAATGGACGGGGGTGATGTCGACGCCATACACTCTGCAACAACAGACGGCACCTCTGCACGCCAGGGACGCACATACACCATCGGCGGCAGGATTGCAAACGGCAAGCATGCCAAAGGTATATATATAAGAAACGGGAAAAAGGTGGTGGAATAAACATATGTAAACAGAACAATAAACGCAAAGACGCGGAGACGCAGAGTTGTCAACCTCTGTTTCTCCGCGTCTCTTCTGTATAAAAAGACTTTGCGTCTTAGCGTCTTTGCGTTTAAAAGACCTTACTACTTCTTCTCGTCTTTCGTTCCGTCCTTTTTCTCTCCCGGCTTGACAATGTTCTTCACCGTCTCGCCTATGGGCAGCTTGTCAAGCACACCGAGACTCGGGGCTACGGTCTTCACAAGACTGTTGAGGAAGTTGCCTGTGGTGCCGTCTCCACCGTCGAATACGGTAACGTTGCCCAGCTGCAGCTTCTCGAACGCCTTGACCTGCTCGCCGGCAATCTCCTTCCACTGGTCCACCATCTTGTACTGGATGGCGATGGACGGGTTCAGCTCGGCAGCCTTCACCATGGCCTCGAATCCCTCGGCCTCGGCCAGCAACGACATCTTCTTACCCTCGGCCTCAGCCTCCAGCTTCATGCGTATGGCCTTTGCCTCGGCCTCGGCCTGCGCCATAGTGGCCTTGGCACGTGCGTTGGCCTCACGCGTAACCTTCTCGGCCACGGCGTCAGCCTGCAGGATGGCTTCCTGCTTGGCTATCTCGGCAGGCACAATCTTGTCGGCCTTCAGCGACGACTCCACCTTGCGGGCCTTAGCCTCCTCAACCTCCTTCTGAGCCTCCTCACGGGCTGTCTCGATGGCGGCCTTTGAGCGTGCGTCGGCCTCTCCGGACTCGCGGTCGGCGTTGGCCTGTGTCACCTGCAGTTCGGCGTCGGAGCGTGCTATGTCCTTCTGTGCCTCGTTGCGTCCCACGGCAGCCCTCTTGGCGGCATCGGCCTTTTTTATCTCCATGTCGGAGTTAAGCTCGGCCACACGGCTCTCCTTCTCGGTGTTGGCCTTCTCTATGTTGATGTTCTTCTCTGCCTCGGCCTTGGCCACCTGAGCCTCTTTCTCGGCATTGGCCTGTGCCACCTGCGAAATACGGTCACGGTCGGCCTGAGCCACCGATATTTCCTGGTCCTTCAGGGTTTCGGCAATGGCTATCTCCTGCTCCTTCTTAGTTGCGGCTATGGCCACTTCCTGATCTTTGCGTGTCTCGGCCACCTTGGTCTCGCGCTCGCGTATCTGGTTGGCAATCTTGATGGCACCGAGCTTCTCCTGCTCCTCTATGTTGGCCTGAGCCTCGTTCTGTGCCTTGCTCTCAGCCTCCTTACCCAGGTTGACGATATAGTTGGCGGCGTCGCGGATGTCGCTGATGTTGATGTTCATCAGGTAGAGACCGAACTTGCTCAACTCGGAGTCGATGTTGTCCTTCACCTTCGACAGGAACTTGTCGCGGTCGGAGTTAAGCTCCTCTATGGTCATGTCGGCAATGACAAGACGCATCTGACCGTAAACGACATCGGTGATGAGGTTCTGCTTGTCGTCGAAGCCCAGTCCGAGCATACGCTCGGCGGCGTTCTGCATGATTTCCGGCTCGGTGGAGATGGCCACGGTGATGGTGGTGGGCACGTCTACACGGATGTTCTGTGCCGAGATGGCACCGGTGAGCTTGCAGTCAATCTGCATAGGCTTCATCGACAGGAAATCGTAACCCTGGATGATGGGCCACACGAAGGCGGCACCGCCATGATACAGTCTGGCTGATTTAACACCGCCGGTCTTACCGTATACAACCAGCACTTCGTCACTCTTACACTTGCGGTAACGCGACAGGATACCAACAAACGTAAGCACTACAACAGCTACAAGGATTGCAGCCATTATCAAAAGATTTTGATCCATAATTTTGTTTGTTTTTTGTTGTTATTGGAATTAATTGATTCTGATTTCGCAAATCATAAAAGCATGTCAGGCTATGTAGAACTTATTGTCTTCAAACCGCGTAACCGTGACGCGCTCGCCCGTCTTATAACCCGTATACAGGGAGTCGGATATGACATCAAGCTCTCTGACGGCCCCGTTGTAGGATATCTGGATGATATACCGGCCGTCGCCCATATTGTTGTACACTGTGCCGTAACGGCCCACCACCGCTTCGGGTTTCTCGGTGCGGGTCTCCTTCTGCAGCTTCCAGGCCAGCTTGTAGAGTTTCCACAGTACAAAGACGAAGACAAGACCGATGAGTGTGGCGGTAAGCACGTTTTTCAACGTCAGACCGCCGCCGGCGAGCACCATCGACCAGCCGAAGCCTATGCCGAAATGCACGAGTCCCTTAAACGACACGACACTGCTAACATCGGTATCTGCCGTGGCATCTCCGTCGAGGTCGACATCAACGTCACCAAAGAATATAGACAAAAGGAATTGGACAACGAAGATTCCCGTTGACACAAGGGCAATGAGCCAGAATATTTGTTCCTGTTCCATAATTTACCATTGATTGTTTTTGCAAAAATAAAGAAAAGTATTGATATGTGCAACTTTTTGTCTTTAATTTTAAACATGGAGACGCTGAGTATGTAAAAAAACGCAAAGACGCTGAGACGCGAAGGATTCTTTTAGGTGAATTTTAGGTGAACACAGAGACACGGAGACACAGAGATAATTAAAAAACTTTGCGTCTCAGCGGCTTTGCGTTTCAATAAATTCTCTGTGTCTCCATGTCTCTGTGTTCACCTAAAAGAATCCTTCGCGTCTCAGCGTCTTTGCGTTTGAAACGTTTTAAAATAAGTCAGACTACTTCCCAAGTGTCGTTGGTCATGAGCAGTTCCTCGAAGCAGTGATACTTCTTCTGTGCGCTCACCTCCCTTATCTGTGCCGTCACAGCCTCATCGTATGTGGGAGCCTCAACGTCACGGATGACACCAAGGGCTACGGGGAAGCCCTTTTCGGGGTCCATCATGGCCAGTTTGAGCTGCAGGGTGTTGTCTTCGCAATGGGCGTCGTGCACCAGAATGTCGTCCATCGTGATGCCGTCTTTGCCTATCTCCACCACCTTCAGACCGAAGCCCTCCTGCACGAGACCGTACTCGTTGTTCTCGCCGAAGACGAGCGGACGGCCGTGCTGTACGTAGATGGCGTTCTTCTTGCGACCCTCTTTGGTGTATACCGACTCGTAGCAGCCGTTGTTGAAGATGACGCAGTTCTGGAGAATCTCGCACACCGATGCGCCCTTGTGCTTGTATGCAGCCTTGAGAACCTCCACCGTGGCGGGAGCGTCGGTGGCCACGGCACGGGCGAAGAAGTGTCCGCGTGCACCGAAGCACAGCTCTGCGGGGCAGAACGGGTCTTCAACAGTGCCGTAGGGGCTCGACTTCGACACGAAACCGCGCGGACTGGTGGGCGAATACTGTCCCTTGGTCAGACCGTAGATGCGGTTGTTGAGCAGAATCATATTGAGGTCGATGTTACGGCGCATGGCATGTATGAAGTGGTTGCCGCCGATGGCCAATCCGTCGCCGTCGCCGCTAATCTGCCATACGGTGAGGTCGGGGTTGGTAACCTTGGCGCCTGTGGCGATGGCTGCCGCACGGCCGTGTATGGTCTGCATGGCATATGTGTTGACATAATATGGCAGACGGCTCGAGCATCCGATACCCGAAATCACCGCGATGTTGTGGGGTGCCACACCCACCTCTGCCATTGCCTTGTGCAGCGAAGCGAGGAAGAAATGGTCGCCGCAGCCGGGACACCAGCGGGGCTGGCCTTTTTTATATAAAGCAGGTGCGAAGCCCCCCTCATTCCCCCCAAGGGGGGATGAAGTGCCGGCAACATTGGATATGTTGTTTGTATTCATTGTTTCCATTGTTATCTTATATTTCTTTTGTTTATTTCAATCAACTGTAGGGACATATTCTTGTATTTGTCCGCCACCACAATTCTTTATAAGCATGTTTATATCATCAGCATCGGCGTCACACTTCAGATTCAACTTATCCTTGTTCCATCTTTCTGGATTAAGATATATGTATTCGTTTATCTTGTCGTATGAATGTTGATTCCGAACTATATGATCATAGTACCTGCTTTGCCATAGATGCCTGTCAAAACGCGGCCAGCCTTTCTCCCGTACGCCATGAATATATTCCACCGTCGTACGGCTTTTCAGATAACGCATCATTTGAGACAATCCCATGCTCTCATCCGACATAATGCTTATCAGACAATGGAGATGGTTGGGCATTACTACCATATTTATAAGTTCTGCACTCTGACAAACCGAAAACATCTCATCAAGAACTTGATGCACCATCAATCCAGCATCATTAAGTTTCATTTGTCCGTCTACCACACATCCAAACAAATCATATCTGTTTTTCGTCACTATAGTGACAAAATAACAGCCCGGCATTGAGTAATCATATCCTTTTAATCTGATACTCTTGCGTTGTGGATTAACATCAAATTGTTTCATACTTTATGTGGCGTTACGGACAAATACAAGAATCTGTCCCTACAAGTTCTTAAAACGTTGATTCGGTATTACCATTAATTAGACCTCGGAACGCGGTGGAGAGCTCACTTACCACAAACGGTTGTCCCTTAACCTCATTATACTGTTTCGGTACGAATCCGTCGACATTTGCGCGCAGCCATGCGGCCAGTTGGCCGAGGTTCTGTTCGGCAACCACCACGTTCTTGTACTTCATCAAGACCTCGGCCGTGTTCTTGGGCAGCGGGTTGATATACTTGAACTGGGCCAAAGCCACCTTCATGCCCTCGGCGCGAAGCTCCTCCATGGCCGAATACAGATGACCGTAGGTGCTGCCGAAGCCCACGATGAGCAGGTCGGCATCGTCGCGGTCGCCGTCAACCTCAAGGTCGGGCACCGGTATGCGGGCCACCTTCTCGGCACGCAGACGGCACATCAGGTCGTGGTTCTCCGGATCGGTGCTGATGGCACCCGTGCGGCCGTCCTTCTCCAGACCGCCGATGATGTGGGTGTAACCCTCCTGACCGGGCACAGCCCAATAGCGGGCACCTGTCTCGGGGTCGCGCTCGTAGGGAGTGTAGCAGCCCTTCTGCGCCTCCGTCACGCGGTGTGGACGTATCTCAGGCAGCTCTGCCATCTTGGGCAGTCGCCATGCCGCCGAGCCGTTGGCTATGAAAGCGTCGGTGAGCAGGATTACCGGCGTGAGATGCTCCACAGCAATCTTGGCAGCCGAATAGACGGCATCGAAACAGTCGGTAGGGCTTGTGGCGGCTATCACCGGCAGGGGACTTTCGCCGTTGCGGCCGTAGAGAGCCTGAAGCAGGTCGGTCTGCTCGCTCTTGGTGGGCAGACCCGTCGACGGGCCGCCACGCTGCACGTCGACGATGACGAGCGGCAACTCGTCGATGACAGCCAGGTTGATGGCCTCCGACTTCAGACAGATGCCGGGGCCTGATGTCGACGTAACGGCCAAAGCGCCGGCAAACGCCGCTCCTATGGCACTGGCACAGCCCGATATCTCGTCTTCGCACTGCACCGTCTTCACGCCGCACGACTTGTGCTTGGCCAGCTCGTGGAGTATGTCCGTGGCCGGGGTTATGGGGTAAGAGCCGAGGAAGAGCTGCATGCCGGCCTTTTCGGCAGCGGCGATGAGTCCGTAGGCCGTGGCCTTGTTGCCGGTGATGTCCATATAGCGGCCGGGCACCTTCGTCTTCGACTCGATGCGGTAGGTGGCGGGCACACTGGCGTGGACGTTGTGACCGTAGTCGTAGCCGGCCTGCACCACCTTGATGTTGTTCTCGGCCACCTGCGGCTTCTTGGCGAACTTGTCGCGCAGATAGTTGCCAACAAGGTTGAGGTCGCGGTTGAACAGCCAGCAGACAAGTCCGAGGGCGAACATGTTGCGGCATTTCAGCACCGACTTGTTGTCCATGCCCGAGCCGGCCAGACAGTCCTTGACCATCGTCGTAAGCGGACAGGCCACCACGCGGTCGGTGTCGATGCCCATCTCACCGAGGTAGTCGGCGGTCTTGAACTCGGCCTTCTCGAGGTCTTTCGGCCCGAAGCTGTCGGTGTCGATTATGATGGTGGCCTGCGGCTTGGCGAAACGGTACTGCGTCTTGAGCGCAGCGGCGTTCATTGCCACCAGCACGTCACACTTGTCGCCCGGCGTGTAGACGCGGCCGGCACCGATGTGCACCTGAAATCCTGACACGCCGGTGAGCGAACCCTGCGGGGCGCGGATGTCCGCCGGATAGTCAGGGAACGTGGATATGCCATTGCCCACGGTGGCCGACACCGTGGAAAAGATGTTACCGGCCAGCTGCATGCCGTCGCCGGAATCGCCGGAGAAGCGGACCACAACCTGGTCAAGCTCCTTCACTTCCAATTTTTCTGCCATATTCTATAACTGTTGTTATTTGATTCTTTTATTTGCACCGTCAACTACTCTGTATACCCGTCTTACCGCCATAAGAAAAAACAGGTATCACAGTCTGTAAAGCTGACACATCAGACATTACAGACTGCAAATCTCGCAAATTTTATTGAAATAACAAAATGTTTTGCAACCATTTCCACCGTAAACGGGTGATTACGAAACACATATTGGCTTTATCACGCCTTTTCGGATATGAGCCGGTCTCTCACACTTTCCAGTATGGCCGTGAGTTCTTCCACGGTTTCGGCCCTGAGCATGGCGATGCGCGTGGGCTTGAAATCGGGTATGCCCTTGAATATGGGCGTGGCGGCCAGATGGCGCCGTGTGTGGAGTATGCCGCGATACTCGTCGATACGCTCCACATTGATGCGCAGCTGTTCGAGCAGGATGTCAATCTTGTCGGAGACAGAGAGAGCCCCCCCAAGAGCCCCCTCACCAAATATCCACGGCCGCCCGAACGTGGCACGCCCTATCATCACGGCATCCACGCCATACAGGCGGAAGGCATTGTCGGCATCCTCTATCGAGGTAATGTCGCCGTTGCCTATTATGGGGATGTGTATGCGCGGATTGCGCTTCACCTCACCTATCAGTGTCCAGTCGGCCTGTCCGGTGTACATCTGCGCACGGGTGCGGCCATGGATGGTGAGTGCCTGTATGCCGCAGTCCTGAAGCTGTTCGGCCAGCTCGGTTATAATGAGGTTGTTGTTGTCCCATCCGAGGCGGGTCTTCACCGTCACGGGCAACTTGACAGCATCGACAACCTTGCGTGTAATCTCAAGCATCTTCGGTATGTTCTGCAACATGCCGGCACCGGCTCCCTTGCCCGCCACTTTCTTCACGGGGCAGCCGAAGTTGAGGTCTATCAGGTCGGGGCCGGCAGCCTCGACCATACGTGCCGCCTCGACCATGGCGTCGACGTCGCGGCCGTATATCTGTATGCCCACGGGGCGCTCTTCGTCGCAGATGGTGAGCTTGTTCATCGTCGACTTGACCGAGCGCACCAGTGCCTCGGCACTGACAAACTCGGTATACACCATTGCCGCCCCGAAACGTTTGCAGAGCATGCGGAACCCTATATCAGTCACGTCTTCCATCGGCGCGAGAAACAACGGGCGCGGCCCGAACTCTATGTTTCCTATCTTCATCGTTGTCTTTTATGTCTTATAAACCTGTCATGTTCCATAAGCCTTGGTTTGTGTCTTATAAAACCTTTGGTTATGTCTTATAGAAACCTCCTTTATGCCTTATAGAAACCAACAAAGGAACAAAAATAATGTAACTGCAATGAAAAACAATGAATACATTCCGGATTTTCATCTTATTTAACGCTCTTACGTTTTGAAAAGGCAGGCTCCATATCCCGGATTATCACAGTTTACGCCCACTGCCAATCAAGCCCTTTATCTTTGAAAACAATGAGCCAAAGGAGAGTTTGTCATACCTTTTGTTCCATACACGTTCAAACTCCTCCTCACTGATAAAATCATCATGTGACCACCATATATCAGAGTATCCCACACCACGCATCTTGTGATTGCTCACAGCTATATCTTCTGCCGTCATACGGATGGCCTTGCCGTCTACAATCTCAACAAGACGCACAAGATTGTTGCCATGAAAGTAGAAATAGGTGGGTATGCTGTAATTGTCATACCCTTTCTTTACGTAGATATCTGCATGCTGAAATGGTATGCGACGGCGTATGTCAAATTCGTAAATCTCAGATCTAGAAATATAGAATCCGTAATACATACGTTCAAATATATCACTAAAGGGAAATATGACTCCATCTTCCACCTCTTCGAGCTGTTTCCCCGTCAACCTGCCAACCGGTTTCTGCTGTTCTCCGACATGCCAGACACACCAATTTTCAATAGGATTAACATGCCGAGGCAATCCCTCTTCATTGAATATAGTGTCTTTGGTACATCCGAACAATACTTTCCTACATTCTTCTTCGCCGGTCTCTGACGAATGACCTACCCTATAAAACCATCCGTTATCAGCCCAGTATAGGAGATAAGCATGCGCGTAAAACCACGTATCATCATTGACTATTTCTTTAATCACAGGTTTATAATCCATTGGATAACGATGCTTGAGAACACGTATGACATAACATCTTGGCTGAGTTGCATCTTTCGTGACATATTGAAAATAGCACTTGTATTTGCCTGCTATCTCTGTACAGTAAACATCACCTTGTTTCATCGTTTTATGGTTTTATTTTATTATTCCTCAATTCTGTTCCACACTTTTTCAAACTCGTCCTCTCTGACATATTCATTATATGACCATTGCATATCAGAAAATCCAACGCCACGCATCTTGTGATTGCTCACAGCTATATCTTCTGCCGTCATACGGATGGCCTTGCCGTCTACAATCTCAACAAGACGCACAAGATTATTGCCATGAAAGTAGAAATAGGTCGGCGTGCTATAACCGTCATCGCCTTTCTTCACATAAATATCTGCGTATGGCAAGGGGATGCGACGGCGTATACCATATTTGTATATATCTAAACAAGCCGTATAGAATCCATACTTCATACGATTGACAATGGTCATAAAATGGAAAACGCTCCCTTCTTCAATCTCATTATAATATATTTTTGGCAAATCCTTTATTCGTACAAATTCTTCTCCTATATGCCATACCATCCAATGGAGTATTTTATGGGCATGGCCGGATTCATCAAATATTGTATCATGAGTATAACCAAACAATACTTTCCTACACTTTTCCTCACCCAAATTCATTGATTTTCCAACCTTATACCACGCACCAAATTCTATGCCCACACGAAGAATGGTATGGGCATAAAACAACACTTCATCATTGACAATCTCTTCCAGATCAGGCTTGTAATCAATGGGATAACGACGTTTGAAGACACGGATGACAGAACTGTTAAGTTGCGTAATATCATTCATGATATACTGAAAGAAACATTTGTATCTTCCGTCTATCTCTGCACAGAAGACATTACCGATTTTGGTTACTATTCGTTTGGCCATAATATGATTAGCTAATAGGATCTTCTACATATACTATAATGGAATTGTCCTCACACATATTTATTAAATCATCAGAAATACCAAGTCTCTTATGGATAGAGAAAATTGATGTGTCATAAACTTTTAGAAGCATACAATCATTATGAACTATAGCATAATGACAGAAATAATATATGAATTCTTCATTGATACTAAGTTCTCGGATTAAATATGAGACACATTCTGAAGATAACAATATACAATAATTATATTCCCTGTCAAAAGTTGCATCCATACTTGACTCATACCTTCTCAATTCTTGCAAGAAACCGTCTTTCCATGCAGAGTCAATACCACCCCCGACATATAAACGACATGACGGTGGCAACTTCTCTAAAACCGCAATAAACAGTTTGACTTCACATATTTCCATTGTCTATTTCTTTTAAGAAGAACGGAAAAACTATTTTTTTAAGAATATATGAACATTAGCATTTGATTGTACTGACATTATAACAGTTTACACTATGTATGGTTAATATTAGTTTAGCCATAATTCTCTACTTTACCCGCACAAGTTCACCATCGTCGAATCCTACTGTAACCACTCTGTCAACGAATATTGACGCACCTTTCTTCACCACCGTGTCAAGATAATCGGAAACTATCTCTACAATCATGTTCTGAAATTCCTCCCACTCCATCGACTTTATATCCGGACCGGCAAGAGGCAGATACTTATCGGATGGCTCGAAATCAACATCACACGCCCAATCATCATTGTCAACATCGTAAACATCCGAACCGGTAAAATAGATGCAATATCCCTCATCCTGTTCAAAAATGCCGATATTAAACGCCGTTACCGATGACGGCACATTCTCGTTACGGTCAATCCCGTTCAGCCAATTAAGAATTCTCTGCTTCATCTTTTATAAAACAATATACAGGTGACAAATCCAATCCCAAATCAAGTTTGTTTTTCTTCATCGCTTTGCGTACAACTTCAGAGATGATAACATCATTACCTATTGGCTGATAGTTAAAAACATGCAGTGTCTTTACCTTTTCATAATCAAGAGCAGGTTTGAGTATAGAACCTGTTTCTTTTATATAAATAGTATTTTCTTTATCTATTACATCAAATATTTTTGTAAAATGCAATATATAATATGTCCGGTCACCATATTCCCTGCTTATCACCTTTATAGGCAAAAACTCTATACTACCAGGCTCGCTGTATGATTCCAGCAAGCATTTCAATTCCTCACTCACAGCATTGGCATATCCAGGACACATATGAACGGACGATATACACCATCTCGCAATTCAACAATAAAAGACTCCAAATCTTTTATTTTTTCTCCATCCAATATTATCGGATAATGCATACCCGGCAAATCCGACAATATGCCGCTTTGTCTATCATAGCCATTTACTAACAAGTCATAATACTTTATTAAACTCATGTGCTTAAAGATTAAATTATCAAATGCAAATATATAAAAACTAATAATAACTAAAAACAAAGTTAAAATATATCTTATAGCAGTAGGAGTTTTTTCTATATACTTTTTTAATACATATTTTTCTAAAATTAGTAATATTCCAAAGTATAACCCCCAAATTATAAAATTCCAACTAGCTCCATGCCATAAGCCAGTAAGAGCCCAAACAATTAAAATATTTCTTAATTGGTGTTTTCTATTACCACCTAGTGGAATATAAACGTAATCCTTAAAAAATGTACTTAAAGATATATGCCATCTACGCCAAAATTCAGTAATACTACAAGATTTAAATGGATAATTAAAGTTTTCTGGATAAGTGAAACCAAGCATTTTACCTAAACCTATAGCCATATCTGAATATGCCGAAAAATCAAAGTATATTTGGAATGTAAATGCTATAACTGAAATCCAAGCACTCATAACTGATATATCAGATATTTTCATACTAGTTACGAATGTAAAAATATATCCAATATTATTTGCTATTAAAACTTTTTTAAATAGACCAAGTAAAAATCTATTTAACCCTAATTTAAAGTTATCAAAATTAATACTTCTTTTTTCTAATTCGGATGAAACTAAACTATATCTAACAATAGGACCAGCTATTAATTGCGGAAACATACATACATAAGTCATAAAATTTAAAAAATTATGACTTGCTTTAACTTGATTTCTATATACATCAATAGAATAACTCATAGTTTGAAAAGTATAAAAACTTATCCCTATTGGCAGACTAAGATTTAAAAATTTAATATTTAAATTAAACAAATTATTTATATTATCTAAGAAAAAATTAGT
>NZ_URNN01000055.1 GCF_900549175.1 uncultured Prevotella sp.
AATAGATGGAATGTCCCATGCGTCCTCCTTGAAAGCAGCGCCAAATGCTGCGCGTGGGCGCAGCATCGGCACGATGTTGATTTTATACTATCAGAATATCTCCTTTCCGTCAAAGGGGGCAGATGCCGCTTTCGCAGCCAGTGTTGCCCCAGATAGAATTGTACAGTTCGCACAGCCGGCTGTCGATCTCCGTAAGACGGCTGTAGTCAGCGATCAGTGCATCCTTTTCCGAGTCGGTCAGGAAGCTCAGGCTGCGGATGAAGGCGGCCTCTTCATAGTTTTCGAAGTCATAATCGTCCGGCAGATCGAAGTATGCTTCATCTACCTTGTCCCACAGGTCAGCGTGCTTTTCACAGACGCGGTCATACTCCTGCTCCAGGGTGTCGATCTCGTCCAGCACCTTGGGATCGGCCTTTTCCAGCGCCTTCTCGTAAAGCGGCATATTGTCGCAGTCGGGCAGTTTCTCATACAGCGCCTCCATCTCAGCATCAAGGCCGTTTGCCGTAGGCTGGGCCACACGCACACCGCTCAGTGTATAGAAAACGTTGTCGGCAGTCTTAACATCGTTCTTCACGCCCCGGATGCCGTCGGTGAGCTTGTCTTCGTTGAAGAAGACGGGCAGGTCGTAGTTCTCGATGTCATCATACTGTATGGCACCTATGCAGTTGGTCTCCCACTCTATGCCATACTGGTCGGTCGGGCAGTCATACTCTGCGGCCAGTTCCATGTCGCCCAGTTCGCCGTCGAGCCATGTCATGGCCGAGATGCTGAAAGGATAGGCGAAATAAGCCTCATCGTAGGCGGCGAGCTCGCCGAGCTGGTTTTCCTCCGTCTCACCTTCCACCCAGGCCTGTCCCTCCTGACGCCGGATGGTGAGGTTGGGATATTCACCTGTGAATTTCTCGGCATTGGTCATGTAGCCGATAACGGTGTTGCTCATTTCATAGAGTTCCTGATTTGTGTTGGATGTGGTGATGAGGTCGCTATACTCCCAGTGCTTCCAAGCCTCACCTGCCTCTGCATCAGCAGCGTATGTCTCGTCCTTAACCTTGATTGACCAGTTGCCTGTAAGGATGGTGTTGATTATCTTCACGCCGCCGCAGTTTGACACTTCGTGCATCCACAAACCGGCACCGTTGCCACTGTTGTCGAGGTTGTGATTGCCGGTTATGGTGCAGTTGATGAAACGTGCCTCAGCCTCCGGCTTAGACTTAAGTGTGGGGATAGCGATACCACCGCCACCCTGAGATGCCACGTTCTGGGCTATTGTGCAGCTGAGGAAATAAATCTTCAGCTTACCGTCGGTATCAATAAAGAAGGCGCCGCCGCGCAGACCGTCGTTGTCGGCCGTACGCTGGGGGTTGTCTATATCCACATTGGTTGAGTTGCGTACGAAAGAGCAGCCGCGGAATGTGGAGTTCTGTCCGGCCGCACCGCCACTTACATTGTAAGACATGGCACCGCCGTTACCCCAAGAGGTGTTCTCCTTGAACACGCAGTACTCGAAGTTATGGGTGTGAACGTCGCCATTGTCAGTGCGCACGCAGATGGCACCGCCCTTGGACTGGTCCTTTTTGCCCTCGAAGATAGTCTTGTTGCCCTCGAACAGACAGTTCTTGGCATAGATGTCGGTGTTCTGCAGAGTGATGGCACCGCCCTGATAAGCCGTTCCACCCTTGAACTCGGTGTTGGTTATGGTCAGCTTGGTGCTGTTGCCGTGGATTCCGGCACCGCCGGTCCAGTTGCCGTCAGAAGCCTTATAGTCAACGGTGTTGTTGAGAAACTGGCAGTTTGTCACCGTGAGCGAACCGCCGTCGACGCGGATTCCGGCACCCTTGTTGTTTCCGCCGTCGCTGACGAATCCGTTCTGGATGATGAGGTTCTCAACTGTGGCGTTGGCATTGGCGTGCACGTTCATCACGCGCACCTGATTCTGTCCGTCGAGCACAACCTTACCCGTACCAACGAGACTGATGGTCTTGCCCGTCACGTCAATCTCGCTGTCAAGCAGATATGTACCTGCCGCGAGTTTGATAACGTCGCCGTCCTGAGCTGCGCTGACAGCATCTTTCAACTCTGCAGTTGTAGTCACGTTGATGTCGGCAGCCATTGCACTTGAGACAAAGCTCATGCCGAGAACCGCGATTGCGGCTCCTGAAAGTAATTTCTTTCTCATAAGTATTTTGGTTCTTTAATGGCAGGAACACCCGCATGGCGTTCCTGCCGGGTTAATTAATAAATATCTCCCGGCCCCACCTGACCTCCCCCAAAAGCCCCACCTAACCTCCCCAAAGGGGAGGAATAGGGTTACTCCTGTTGGCTCCGGTTCCTCCCCTTTGGGGAGGTTAGGTGGGGCCGGGTTTGGGAAGTGGGTTCGTTTTCTTATTTCTTAAATTCCTTCTTCACCACGTCAAGCATTTCGGTGCCGAATCCCTCGGGCCATGCCCATCCCTGCTTTGTAGGTGCGAGGAACGAGCAGTACTGCAGGTCGTTGTACGAGTCGATGAACATGATGTTGCAGCGGCCGGCGGCATACCGCATCACGTTGCACATGGCAGAGAAAGTCTTCACATCGTGCTTCACGATTGGCTTGTCGGTATTGCCGTTGTCAACGTATCCATTGAAGGCTGGCGCGCCGGTGGGAATGAAGTCGATGTTCCAGTGACTCATGAAATAGTCGCGGTTGTAAGCCCAGTTGAGCTTAATCATGCCGGGATAGTTTACCGAACGGCTCCAGTTGCCCTGATTGTACATGTTCTTGTTCGTCACGGCGTCCACGCCCTGAAAGAAATACTCGTAGCGTGCCGGCGGGTTCCACGACTGTTCCTGCTGTGCCACAATATATATGTCCTTACCCGTCAGCTCTTTCACCACGGCATGTATCTTGTCGTAGAAAGCCTTGCAGTCGGCCGAATAGAGCTTGTGGGCGTTCTGGAGCACCACGAGCGGACGGGTGCCGTCAACACAGTAGTAGTTGGGGTCGTCGAAGTAACGCTTGAGCGACTTGAACATTTCGGCGAACACCTCCGAGCGGCGTATCAGTCTTTCGATGCTGCCGTCCTCCTCATTGAGTATGCACGACACGTAGTCGTCGTTCTCCTCCAGCAGCGTGGTGTTGCTCAGCACCTTTGTCTTTGCCGGAAGCATATTGCCGTCGGCGTCGTACGTGCTCCAGTTGCTCTGGCAGAGCGGATCCTCGATGTTCACCGTTGCCACAAACTTCAGTTTGCCCTTCAGGTCGACGCGTTTGCCCGTTCCGGCCACGTCGCTTCCCATCTGTCCGCGGACGATGTCATAGAAATTGACGTCACCGTCGAGGCAGTCGGGATAGGCGGTGTTCTGCTTTGCGCGCAGCGCGGGCAGAATCCAAAAGTCGACACCTCCGCCGATGCACCAGTCAACATCTTTCTGCAGACACTCCACCATCTCGTCGGTCAGACGGTTGGGGTTCTGGTCTATTCCGTAGTTGCCCTGCACGAGGTCAAGTTCAGGAGCCGGTTGCAGGTCGTCGTCGCTCCACTTCTGGTTCATACGCTCATAGCGCGTGGCGTCCTGACCGTTTGTTCCCGGATTGCGGAAGAACACTCCCACGGGATAGTCGTGCGTTACGGCCACCTGCGGCACATTGAAATCTATCTCACTCTCCGGACCCTCATCACGTGAGCACGATGCCATTGCGAGTCCTGTAACGCCAAGGATAGTATATAACAGAAACTTTTTCATATTGTCTTATTGTTTAAAGATTTATATAAATGTATATGCAAATCGTTATTATTTCTCTTCCTCGTCGATCTCGTCATAGTAATTCCACGAACCGTCCTTGTTTATTATAACCACCTTGCCGTTCTCCGGGTCGTAGGTGCTGTGGGCGTTGCGGTTGGCCGCGTAGTCAACGAGGCCCTTCAGTTCGGTCTCTATCTCCTTGTCAGTCTTGCCGGAGGTTTTCACACCGAGCGTTGCGCATACATCCTCGTAGGTGAAGCCATAGGGATGGCGCACGAAGTCGCCGTGGAAGTGTATCTCTCCGCCCAGATTGTCACCGGCTACAGTAACGTCGCCCACCGTCCACTTCTCTATGTCACCAATCTGCGGAGCGGCGAAGCGGAGCAGCGTGTAGAAATTGTCGCCCTGATTATGTACGGCATCGGGCGCGGGAGAAGCGGCGTTCAGGCTCACGATGGCCGCGCGCCATGCGGTCTCGTTTGAGGCGTGCTCGTTTGTCGGATAGAGCAGGCGCTCCATCATCCAGTCGCAGATGCCGTTGCTGCCGTCGGTAGACACCGTTCCGTTATAGAAGTGCGGCGGGAAACTCATCACGCGTGTGCGGCGCTCGAGCGTCCATCCGGCAAATCCGTTGAAGAAGTCGGCCATGTACCACTGTTTCCATATCTGCTCCAGATGTGCGTCGCTGCCTCCGTGTCCGTTGATGTCGGCCTTGTAGAAACCGCGGTATTCCCACACTCCGCTGCCGTCGGTGTCCCACTTCACGCCATCGCGCTGCAGGTAAGCCTCGGCATCCTTCGACGTAACGCCCCAGTAGGTCATGCTGGCTTTCACGCCTTCCTCGTAATACTGCTGTGCCGTTCCGGCGAGCACGCCGGGATAACGCACGGCCACCTCGGCCTTCATGAACGCGGCCTCGGCAAGAGTGATGAGCGGCATGATGGCATCTTTCTTCATGAAGTCGTAGTTGACGAGACACTCGTTCGTGCCCTTAGTGACATCGTTGAACGGACTGCGCATCTTGTCGCCGCGCGGACTGTTGGGGTCGGTTGCCACGGTCCATCCCGTAGGCTCGGCCTTGCCGTCAGTACGCGCCAGGAAAGGTATGCGGTAGCGCACTATGATGGAGTCGCGGAACTGCGGATACTTTGCGTTAGGCTTGGTGATGGTGTCGTTCTGCAGCAGCGAGCGCACCTTGCCCTCGGCCGGCTGTGTGAACTTGCCCAGTCGCGGGTCGTCGTATGAACGCATGTAGAGATAGAAGTTGTGGCTCATTGCACCGTAAGTTGTCCATCCGGAGTTGGTGCCGTTGTCAAACTGCTGCGTGTAGGCGTTGTACACCCATGAGGCATCGTTGGTCAGGTCGGTACCGAACTGGAATACAGCGTCCTCCTTTATCATATACGATGCGTTCTCGCCTGTGAGAGCCTTGCGTATGTGCGTCTCGGCCAAGGCGGCGTCGCTGTTCTGTATGGTAATGGCAATCTGCAGGCGCAGGGTGTTGGCGAAGTCGCGCCAACGGGCAATGTCACCGCCGAAGAGCGGGTCCTTGCCTATCTTGTCACCCTGCACGTCGAAGTCGGCAACGGCCTTGTCGAGTGTCTCAAGCAGGTTGTTGTAGATTTCCTCCTGAGAGTCGTACTTGTATGTGGTCATTATCTCGTTCTGGTTTGCCTCGCTCATGGGTATGTCACCCCATGTGGTAACCATGTTGTAGTAGATGTAACTCTTCCATGTGAGCACGGCGGCAGCCACATTCTCCTTACCTTCCACACCCACGTATTCGTTCTCCAGCTTTTTCAGGTCCTTGAGCGAGCGTGTGTAGAAGTCGAGCAGCTTGTTGAAGTCCTCGGTGTCCTTCTGCTCAAACCAGTGCACGTTGTAGCGTGCCAATGACACGAGATAACGGTAGTTCAGCTCCTGCATAGTCTTCATCGAGTTGTAGACCACACCGGGGAATACGAAGTCGAAGCGTGCCTCGTACATCTTGTTTCCGTTTCGGTTGGTGTCGTCGAAATCGTCCGTGCATGCACTGAACGAGAGCGACAGCGTAAGGGCGGCTCCGGCACCAATCAGCCATTTACTTATATGTTTCATAATCTGAATCTTATTTGTTAGTTATATTAGAATGTAACCTTGAAGTCGAAACCGTAGCTTGCCGTCGGGAAGCTGAAGCCCTGCTCTATACCGCGTATCACGCCGAGCGATGACGATGCCTCGGGGTCGATGCCCTTCGGAGTGTTCTTGTGGATGTAGCCGAGGTTGCGGCCAACGAACGAAATCTTCATGCTCTGGATGACATTGCCCCACTTTGAGAGAAGGCTGCGGGGGAACTCATATCCCACGCTCACCTCGCGCAGCTTGATGAAGTCGGTGTCGTAGAGATAGTAGCGTGCGTTGGCGTCGGTGCTCATCCAGTAGTTGGAGGCTTTCACCCATGTGTTCTGGCTGGCAAGTGTCTGTCCGCCGCGCAGCCCCACGCTTTCGTCGTACACACCGTTGGGCACAGCCACTCCCTTGGGACGCGTGTCGCCGTAAGGCACGAACACACCCTCGGTGGCACTCTGGTTTTGTGTGGCATTGGGGTTTACGGTGTATTTTGTCTCAAGATATCCGCGGCGCTCGTTGTCGTTCTCGCCGAGAATCAGCTGGCTGAACAGCTCTGCGTCACGTCCTTCAAGCGACTGGCGTGTCTGTCCGTCGCGTGTTCCCTGATGCATCGTTGCCGACCAGAGCTTGCCGCCCTTGCGGAAGTCGATGAGCACGGAAGCCGTAATGTTCTTGTAGCGGAACGAGTTGCGCCATCCGCCGTCCCACTTGGGCAGCACGTCGCAGAGGAACTGGTCTGACTCGAACAGCGGACGACCGTCGGCCGCGCACAGAATGTTTCCGTTCTCGTCCATCTTTGCCATCTTGGCGTAGATGGTTCCCATCGGGTGTCCCTTCTCTATGTAATAGTCGATGACGCCTTCCTTGCTCGCAAGTTTGATGCGGTCCTGTCCGTTGGCCAGGTCGAGCACCTTGTTCTTGTTCTGTGCCCAGTTGAGGGTTGTCTCCCACAGGAAGTCCTTCGTCTTTACCGGGATGGCCGAAAGGCTTATTTCCACACCGTAGTTCTTCACCTTTCCGGCGTTGAACACGGCCTCGGTATATCCGCTGACGTTTGTTATCTGCGAGTTAAGAATCTGGTCGCTCGTGGTCTTGGTGTAGTAAGTCAGGTCGAGCGAGATGCGGTTGTTGAGGAATCTCAGGTCGGCACCAACCTCATACGACTCGGTGCTCTCGGGCTTCAGACTCGGGTTCAGCTTCTTGTTGCCGCTGGCATAATATGGGTCGCCCTTGAAAAGTCCCTGATATGTCAATCCGTCGATAAGCTGGTCGAATCCCGTGTCGTTACCCACCTTGGCATAGTTGGCACGCACCTTGGCAAACGAGAGGATGCTCTTCGGGATAGACTTGACAGCCTCGGTGATGATGGCACTCACGCCTACAGATGAATAGAAGTAAGAGCGGTTGTTGGCGGGCAGCGTCGAGCTCCAGTCGTTGCGTCCCGTGAAGTCGATGTATGCGAAGTCGCGGTAGCCGAGACTTGCCGTACCGAACACTGCCTGCTTCTTCTTGGCGTTGTAGTCCTGCCATGACTTCATTATACCGGCGTTGTTTGCGAGACTCTTCATGTCGGGCACAAGAAGTTCGTCCACCTGCGAGTTGATTTTCTTAAAGGTGTAGTCCTGTGCCGTGGCACCCACCGATGCCGACAGATTGAACAGCTTCCAGCGCTTGTCATAACTGAGCAGCGCCTCGTATGTCATGTTCTTGTAGTTCTCGGAGAACTCCCTGTATTTTCCGTCGTTCTTCTCCACTTCCGGACCTCCGTACATGTTTACAAACTCATAGCCGTTCTTCTGGCTATAGTCAATGGCTGCCTTCAGGCGGAGCTTCAGACCCTTCATTATCTCATAGTTGAGCGTGACGTCGGCCAAAACCCAGTTCTTCTCGTCTTCGTTGCTTATCTCATTGAGACACCAGAGCGGATTGACAAAACCACCGGGGAAAGCCACAAGCGTGCCGTCGGGATTCTTCCACGGGTCAAGCTCGGCCCAGGTTATGTCGCGCGGCATCCATGCAGCGGCGTACAGCGGGTTCTGCTTGCTGGCGTTGCGGTGGTTGCGGTTCTCCACCTTCTCGTTGGTGTAGCGCACGCCCACGTCAAACCACAGTTTCTTTGCAGGTCTTAACGTTGCACGCAGGTTGAGGATGTTGCGGTTCATCTCGTTCTGCTTCAGCATCACGTCATCACTGTTGACGTTGGTGTACGACAGGCGTACCGATGCCGTCTCTCCTGAACTCTCCACACTCACAGAGTTTGTCCATGCGTGAGCCGTACTGTAAAGATCGAGCAGTGCGTTGGCGCGGCTGTAGGTCTTGGGCAGACCGGTACGGCCTATGACGTCGAAGCCGGTCATGGGCAGACCCCACGAACGCTGGTTGGTGGGTCCGTACATGAAGATGCCGTAGGGCTTCGTCGGGTCGTAGCCGATGGTATTGTTTGACATGAAGTTGAAGCCTTCCTTCTTCAGCTCCCATCCGCCTTCGCCCGAACCGTAGGCATTCTGATATTCGGGATATTCGAGCAGCGTCTGGAACTGCAGGTTGGTCGAGTAGCTTATGCCGAGCCCCCTCTTCTTTCCGGCTTTCTTCGTAGTGATGACGATTACACCGTTGGCAGCGTCCGAACCGTAGATGGCAGCAGCGTTGGCGCCCTTGAGCACGGTCATGCTCTCGATGTCATCAGGGTTGAGTCCGGCGGCGGGGTTGCCGTAGTCGAGATCCATCTCGCCCGTCTCCACATTGTTTATAATGGGCACACCGTCTATGACATAGAGCGGCTGGTTGTTGCCCGTGATGGAGTTCATACCGCGGATAACCACCGATGCCGAACCCGCCGGACCGTTGGAGATGACCGACAGACCGGCCACCTTACCGGTGAGCATGTTGAGGAAGTTGGCGTCGCGCGTCTCTGTCATGCCTTCGGTATCCACCTTCTGATATGCCGATGACAGCGATTTCTCGTCGCGGCGCAGTCCCATGCCGACAACCACGGTTCCCTCGAGCATGGTGGCCTCATCCTCCAAAGTAACGTTAAGAACATTTTTCTCTTTCGACAGGTTGTACTGCTTTGTCCTGTACCCCACAAAAGAGAATCTGAGCACTACAGAAGTCTCCGGAACGGAGATGGAATAGTTTCCGTCAAGATCGGTGATGGCTCCGGCCTTGTTTCCCATGACGGTAACGCTGGCTCCTATCACGGCCTCCCCGTTCTTGTCGGTGACCTTTCCCGTGACTGTCCGGTTCTGCGCATTGGCAGCCGATACAAAGAACATCATCAGAAACAGCAGCAAGGCGCTTCTTCCGAAATGTCTCATGTTAATAGATTCTGAATGTTTCATATCATTTTTTTTGTTTTTTGATTTCAAGTTAGTCAAAACTCTTCAATCCGGTTTTTTTGTTATTGTTCACAGGCTTTCATACGATATTTTCGACTGCAAAATTATCACATGCAAGTTAAAAAAATCCGTATTTCCACATTAATTACCGATAAAAAAACGATTAATAACGGTATTAAGCCCTATTTCTTATCCTTTTTCTGCAATATTTCAGCCTTCATACCCAACTGTTCGCGCAAAGCGGAGCCGGCACGGCCAACCATCTGCATGTAGTGTTCGGGCCTGACACCCTCCTCCAACGGCAGGAACGTGCTGCCGGGATAGGGCAGCGGAACACGTCTGGCACACTTGAAGATGGCCGTACCCTCGTCTATTTCGTCGAACATGGCCACATAAATCATCTCGGCTCCGGCCTCAAGCGCGTATGACAGCTGCTTCCAGAAGAAGCTGCCGCCGTTGCGCGGAATGAAGAGAGTGCCCTCCTGCGGATAGCTCAGGTTGCGCCACGAGAAGCCCGGATAGCACAACGGCGCATAGTCGACACCATTCTTGCGGCTCCACTCTATGTCCGCCCGTATCAGCGGCTTGTAGTTGTCGAACGTAGCTTCCGTATAGCGTCCCACAAACCATGGCATCACTATGTCACACCGGCGGATGAGGTCGTGCAGCCGCAGGTCGGGATTGGTGTCCTCGCCGAGCAGGCGCCAATGGGTGGGCACGCCGAGCATCACACTGAACCCCATATCCTTCAGGGCACCGACGATGCGCTGAGCCTCGGTCATGCCGTACTTGCGCGAGTCGAAGAAGCCCACTCCCCACACGGCCACCAGCGGCCGTCCGTTGTGATAGAGGTACGACGGGTTCTTCTCGTGCTCCATCAGCGAGTGCTCACGGGCCAGCTTGCGGATGTCGTTGATGACGACGCTGTCCTCGCCGGCGTTCATCCCGCTGAGGTCGTACATCACGCAGATGGCGCGCTCATACTTGTTTGCTGCCGTCATCGCGTTGCCCAACACCGTGTTGAAATGGTGCAGACCGCTCTCGCCGCGTATCTCCGACACAAACCTCTGCATGAACACTCCGTCGACGCCGTATTCCTTCATCCAGCGGAAATGCGTGTCGACCGTCGTGCTGTCGTATGATGACGGCAGATAGGCCGGGCTGCCGTCTTCATATACAAACGGCGACTTGTATGTATTCTCATATTCCGATACGTCCGGCCACATGTCAACACTGGCCGAGCCGGGACGGAAGCCGTCCTTGCCCGTATAGTGATACCAACCGCGCCCGGCCTTGTCGCCGGGAGCGTTGAACCAGCCCTGATAGCCGGCCATTACGAGTCCCTTATATGACGTGTACATCCTGCCACCGTCATACGTACGTGCCTCTGTGCCGAGACCGGAGCACAAGAGAACGATAACCATTGCTACTGACTTTATTCTCATACACTTTACTTTTCTATTTTCCATTTCTCTGCTTTACCACCTGTATCGTTCCGTCATCGTTGTAGAACAGCTTGTCCACACAGATGGAGCGCAGGTTGCCGCGGCCGCTGAGCGCCTGATTGTGATAGAAGGCATACCACTGACCCTTATACTCGACTATGCTTCCGTGGCTCGTGTCACATCCCGTCGGTTCGAGATAGATTCCGCGGTATGTCCACGGGCCGAGCGGCGACGTGCTTGTGGCGTAGCAGAGGCGGTTGGCCCCGCGGCCGTTCTCCACGTGGTTGTCGGAATAAGACAGATAGTAGATGCCGTTGCGCTTGTGCACCCATGTCGCCTCGTGGAAGTCCTTCAGTCCCTCCATCTCACGCAGCGGTTCGGCTATCTCCATCATGTTTTTCTTCAGTCTGGCACCGACGCAGCGTCCGCCGCCACCATAATAGAAATATGCCGTGCCGTCGTCATCGACAAAGACGCAGGGGTCTATCATGGCGTGGGCATCGCCGAGGTCGGGGATATAGCCCATCACCTTGAAATCGCGGTCGGGATATTTGCTCACGGCCACGCCCACCTTCCACGTCTTGTTCCAGTCGCTGCCGCTCGGATGGGGGAAGTAGAAATAATACTTGCCCTTGCGGTAGGCGCAGTCGGGCGCCCACATGAAGCCTCCCTCGGGACGCCCCCACTCCACCTGCGACGAATTGAGAATCTCGCCGTGGTCCGTCCAGCTGACCATGTCCTCGGTCGAGAACACGTGGTACCGGTCCATCAGGTCGCATCCGCGCGGCGGGTCGACGTCGTGAGACGGATAGACATAAAGCACTTCCCTGCCGTTGATTTTCCACACATGGGCCGACGGATCGGCCGTATAGATATGGGTGACAAAGGGATTGGGCGCCAGTTCCGCGCCGCTGTCCTGAGCCATTGCGCCCATAAGGACGAATACGGCCATCGCTGTTGTTATAATTCCTTGTTTCATATATTTGTGTTTTATGTTCCGGAGTCCCGTACCGGGAACCTTATTTCACCGTTATCTTCTTCGCCGCTACGGTCTTTCCGCCGGCCATATACCTTATTACATATATGCCTCGGGCGAGCGGTGCAGCAGCGTCCATCTTCATTCCGTTGAGGTCATATATCCCGGCCACTGTTCCGGCTGCCGGTACGCCGTCACCTACGGTCACGTCGCTGATACCGGTGGCGAGGTCGAGATTGGCCAGATAGAGCTCGTGAACCGACCAGTAGTTACCCTTGGTGTTGTCGAGAAGGGTGATGCGCACCTGCGACGCGGTCACGGCTTCGTCGAAAGCAATAACGGTCATCGCACCGCCGCCCGTACCCGTGGTCATCTCGCGCCATGCGCCGTTCTCGAACACCTCAACCTTATATGCCTCGGGGCCGTCGTTCGGGCTGGCGGCCGAATTGAGGATTACGCAGTTGAACGTGCAGTCACGGTTCATGTTAATGTTCAGCCACGTTCCCACGTTGTCCTTCTGTGCCCCGCTGTCCCAGCGCGTAGAGGCATTGTTGTCGATGGCATTGCGGGCGTTGCCGTTGTTCTTGTTCGACGTTGCCGTCCATCCCGTGCGCGGAAGCATGCCGGACATGTCCTCCATAGTCCACGACATGGGCAGGTTGTTCTCGTCGGCCGCCCACGTTCCGAACTTTCCGGTCTGGTCGAAAACGGTGGAGCGGACGGTGGTGTGCGAAGCCGTGACAGAGTTGTTGGTGATTTTGTTCACCTTCTGTATGTAGCCGCCCACGACATTCATCTGCGCCTTGTCGGCCACGTTGAACGTGTATTTCGCGCCGGACGCGGCCATATTCGTGAGATAGATGTTCACCGTGCCGCCCTGAACGTTGCACATATAGTTGCCGCCACCCCAGAGATTGCTGGAGAAGAGGTTGACGGTCTTGTCGAGCTCGGCCGAGGTCGTGAAGAAATAGGCTTCGAGCGGAAAGTCGAGAATGTCGGCCTCCTTGTCGTGGTTGAGCGCGACAATCTGGCTGTTGATGAGGTCGAGGTCGGAGCCGAGGCCGTTGACCACCACCGTGTTGACGGCACCGTCGACGGCGTTGCCGAGCGAATGGCAGTTGACGGCGCCGCGGCCGTTGTCCTTCTGGAAGCGCATGCCGTCGTGGCAGCCGAAGAGGAAGTTGTTGTAGAGCACCTGCTCGCGGCAGTCGCCGATGATGAAGAAGTCGAGATACTCATAGTTCTGTCCGTAGACCTTTGCGCTGACTGCGTTGTCCTTGCACGACTCGCTGTTGGGCCAGCAGCCGAACTTCGATTCGTCGCCGCAGGCATAGGCTATCGTGTTGCACTGTATGTTCGAGATGATACCGTTCTCCGAGCCTCCGCCCACGCGGATTACGTTCATGTAGGCATGGCCGGCGAGATAGTCGACATAGTGGTTGTCACACTTGTTGGTGAAGAGGTCGAGCAGGCGGTAGGCCGTGCGCGCGGCCACGTTGACGATGTAGCAGTCCTTGTTTCCGCGGATGGTATAGGGATATTTCTTTATGTCGGTAATATGCTTCTGATTGGGATAGTTGAAGTGGACGCCGCGCATACCGCTGCCCTCCTCCATCATGACGAAGGCGTCGGCATTCTCGTTACCTTCGTTGACACCCCACACTTCGAGTATGGCGCCGTTGCCCTTGGGCACGGAGGCTATGTCGCCGGCTCCCTTCAGCTCCACGCCGCGCGGTATGCGCAGTCCGTGGTCCATGCGGTAGTGTCCGGCGGGAATATAGACTATTCCGCCTCCCTCGCGTCCGGCCTTGTCGAGAGCCGCCTGAATGGCCGTGGAGTTGTCCTGCTGCGAGGCGAGGTCGGTCTCGATGTTCACCGGAACGGCGCCGAACTCAGCGTCGGTCACCACGTAGAGGGCCGCGCGCGCCGGACGCGTCTGCTTTATCTCCATCCACTCCGCCTTGTACTCCGGCAGGGCTTTCGTTGGCACACGCGCCTCGCTGTACTGACATTTATATATAGACTTGTTGGTCAGCCGTCCGCCTCCCGTAAAGGTGTTGCCGGTGAAGATGCTGCGGGCCATGGGGCCGACGGTGACCTCGCTGTCGTAGGTGCTGTTCACCGACGTGAACTGTGCGCCCTGTATCTCGGCCGGGCCGCTGACGTTGCAGTCCTGCATGAGCACGCCCACGCCCGCCGACATGTCCGTAACAACCGAGTAGTCGCCCTGAATACGGCAGTCGAGAAACTGCACGGGACCCACTCCGCCCTTTGAATGTACACCGATGCCGCAGTTTGTGGTGTTAACCCTCGTGAACATGATACCCGAACCGCTCGACTCGCTTACGAGCACGCCGGTCTCGCAGTCGTTCAGGTTGAAACCGTAGTTATGGCCGTTGGGACGGCTTCCCAATGAAGCCGTGGAGGCGTCGGCATGGAAACCGACGTTATAGCCGTCAACATCGAAATTGCAGGTGTACGACCAGTCGTTGCGCCTCATCACGAAGCCCGTGGCGTGGCCCTTTGTCCACGCGCGCACGGTGCTCTCCGACGGTGCACCGTCAAGTCCTGAGTTGGCCCAATATTTCGGACTGAACGACAGCCAGTCGAAACGGCCCACGTCGGCGATGTTGTCCATCACGACACCCTGGTAGAGCGGTGTGCCACAGACATCGAAGATGTTGGGACATCCGCCGCCGGTGTTCTCGCTGAACTTGATTCCGATATATGAGTTGACGAACGTCACGTGGCGCACGTTGCAGTAGTCGTTGCCCCAATATCCGGGATAGCCATATAATATGGTGGGAGGATAGGCCGTCACGTTGTCCGCCGTCTGGTCAGGATACCAGAACGTCAGGTTGCTCACTTCGCTGGTGGGCTGCATGACCACGGCCGAGTTTGATTCGTTCGTCGTTCCGGCAATGCTGGCCTTGGGCTTGATGACGAGCACGGTTCCGCTGACGCCGCTCTTGCCGTCGGGCTTCTTCCAGTCGCCGCGTATGGTCACGCCGCGCGGCACCTCTATCTTTCCTGTGATGAGATAGCGGCCGGCGGGTATGTAGAGCACACCGCCGGTGATATACCTGTAGCTTCCTATGCTTCCGAGACCAGTCACACCGTTGAGCTTCTTGAGCAGCGTGTTGATTGTCGACGTACAGTCCTTTCCGCCGGTGTTGTCCACGCCGTAGTCCATCAGATTGTATGTGGCCACGGCAAGGTCGTTGGTCGGATAGTCCGGATTGTTGATGAGCTGATACTTCGGCGTATAGTCTGTCGCCGCATGCACGGGCCAGGCCGCCGCGAGCAACAACGCCAAAGAGATGACTTTCTTTATCATACGGGTTAGTTTTGATATTTAAATTTATAGTTCACCTGTTATTGCCTTGTAGAATGGTTTTGCCATTCACGCCGCAAAATTTATTTGTTATGCTGCAAAATTACATTCCTGCATATAACTTTCCATAAAAATGCGCTTAACCGGAGGATTAAAATCAGATTAATTAATGCCGCCGCGATATTCCATACTTTTTTTTCCGACAAGCAGGGCAACAATCAGCCTATACTCTAAACACGGAGACACAGAGACACAGAGTTATATTGCCCTCTGTATCCCTGTGTCTCCGTGTTCAAAAAAAAACTTATTATAACTTACCTATAACATTTATCGGCGTCTCCTCCGGACGGATGTCATTTAGCCTCGGGATTGGTGAACGACGCCTTCAGCGTGGGCATGTACTCGGCACGGTTGTCGCACTTGAAGTAACCCTCAAACTGTGTCTTGGCCTCGCCCGACACGGTGAGCACGAGGTGGTTCCAGCCCTGCTTCAGCGGCAGCTCCTTGTATTCCGTCTCGCGTCCGTTCTCGTTGGCCGGCTTCACGTCGGTGCCGCCGATGGAGAGCGTGGTCTTCTTGGCTTTGAGGAAGAGCGTGAGCTTGGGCACGTTGGGCTCGATGAGCAGGTCGTCGAGCGGACGGTTGCTGTAGACGTAGAACTCCAGTCGGTAGCCCTCGCCGTCGGGTGTGAGACGGTCGCGTGTCACGACGGGGAAGCCCAGACGGTTGTCGCGCAGGAAGAACACCTCGTTGGGGTTTATCTCCAGTGCCTTGCAGGCAACGCCGGCCGTGGCGAGCATCGTCTTCATGGCGTTATATCCCTTCTCGGAGTTGGCGAAGTCGGTGAGCGTGCTCACGATGTATGTGGCGGCGCCGCTCTGCAGACGGGCGATGACTGCCGTGGGAGCCGTACACTCATACTCGCTGCGGATGGTTCCGGCCGTCTTTATCTCCTCGGCGCGCTTGTTCCAGCGGCGCCAGTCGGTGCGGCAGGCGTTCAGCAGTACGTCGCCCTCGTCGACGAAGTCGCCCGAGAGGGAGAACTTGGCGGCATCGGCCTGCTGAAGCTCGCAGAAATAGAAGTCGCTGTTGTTCAGGCCGCGGGTGATTGACTTCTGCTCGGGCAGGAACGACGAGCGTTTCAGCTCGCCTACAGCCAGTGTCTTGGGCAGAACGGCGTTCATCGAGGCAACGGTCTCGGGCGTCACGCCCCAAATCCACACATGTACGCCCTTGGCTGTGGCTGTCTTGACCATGGCGGCATCGGCAGCCGACAACGCCTTGCTGCCGTCAACGATGATGAGCGCACGGGCGGGAGTCTTTATCTTTGAGGTGAAGATGACGCCCTGGGCGTCGAAGATGGAGCGTATCTTCCCGTCGGCAGGACCCACGAAAAGCACTTCGGCATATTTCTGTGTGGCGGCTACGGCAGCGGGAGCCTCATACTTGGCCTTGTCGGCCACGGCCCACTCCGACCATGCTGCGGCATCGCCGGCGTTGGCGGCACGCAGGGCGTCGAACATCGGCCACGTCTGATAGAGCGGCAGCGACGGGTCGTAGCCGGGGTTGAACGTGGTGCAGTAGGGACCCACGCGCTCGGGCTGTACGCCGGGCACACCCTCTTTATACTCGGTGAAGAAGATACCGTCGTCCAGCGTCGGCGCGGCGGTGAGGTCTTTCTTGCCTAATGGCAGCGGCTTGAGCGCATACCACGCCATGTTGAACACGGTGCTGTAAGCGGCGCCCATCGAGCGCATGTCGCGGATAAGTCCGTAGCACTCCGTGGCCAGTCCTTCCATACGTCCCTCCATGCTCTCGTAGGCACGCTCGCCGTTGACCTTGGCTATCTGCTCGGGCGTACCGTAGTAGGCCATGCTGGTCTCGCCGATGCCCCAGGGCTTGCCGATGTTCTTCCAGTTCTTCATCGAGTTGAGGTCGCCGTAGTGGCCCACGGTGGTGGGCAGTATGCCGTCGCCGTCGTCCTCGCCGTCGGAGGAAATCCACGGGCGTGTGGGGTCAGCATTGCGCACAATGTCGCGCCACTCCTCCCAAGCCTTCTTCTGCTGCGGCATGAGGTCGGGGCGTGAGAATACGTAGAGGATGACGGGCTTGTTCTCGTTGGAGATGCTCCATCCGAAGACGGAGGGATGGTTGCGGTCGCGCTCTATGAAGCGCTTCAGGTGGTCTTTGGAGTGAGCCCAGAACAGCTCGCTGTCGAGTTTCGGACCGCCGTCGCTGGCCCAGTTGGCCGTCTCGTCGAGTATGCAGATGCCCAGCTCGTCGGCCATGTCCATGTAGAAGCGGGGATATACCTGGGCGTGCAGACGCACGGCGTTGGCGTTCATGTCCTTGATGGCCGTGTACCATGCCCAGGCATAGCGGCGGGTCATCTGCGGTATGCCCTGGAAGTGCCACGAGTCGCCCTTCAGCGGATAGGGCCGGCCGTTGAGACACTGCTCCGTGCCGCGGAATGTCCATTCGCGCCATCCGAAACGCTCGTATTTCACGTCGATGACGTTCTTTCCCTGACGGAGGCTGAGCAACAGCGCATTGAGGTTGGGGTGCTCCGGAGTCCAGAGGTCGAGCTCGCCCTCTTTCACAGGAATCTCAACGGTGACCTTGGCCTTTCTGCCGGCCTCAACCTTCACGGCGGGCTGGGTCTTGCCGAGCTTGCGTGCGCCGAGTTCCCATGCCGGCACGGGAGCGGTGAGCACGTCGGTGCCGGCCTTGTTTATCCATTTATATATGTCGGCCTGAAGCTGCACCGACGCTGTCTTTTGGCCGTTGTTCTCGACGGTCACCTCCAGACAGAGCTTGTTCTGCGACACGAGCGGCTTTACATAGACGTCGCTGACGTTCACCTTCGGCACGGCGGTGAGGAACACGTCCTGCCAGATACCGTTGGCATGATAGCCCCACATAGAGCCGGCGGGCAGGATGCGGCGGCCGATGGTCGACTTGTCCTCGAAAAGCCACTGGCTGCGCACGCCGACGAGTATCTCGTTCGCGCCACCTATATTAATGGCGTCGGTCACGTCGATGTCGAACGGCAGGAAGAGGTCGAAGTTCTCGCCAACCTTCTTTCCGTTGACGTAAACCTCAGCCATTCCGGCCACGGCCTCGAAGTGGAGCTTCACGGTCTCGCCGCTCCAGTCGGCCGGCACGTTGACGGTCTTCTTCATCCACGCCATCTTCACGCTCTCCCACTCCTTCGGATATGAGGGGTAGTTGCGGTGGTCGGGGCCTTCGAGATTGCGGAAGGCAAAATCGTTGATGTTCCACGGCGATGGAATCTTTATGCGGGTCTTGTCCCACTTGCCGGCCTCGGGCTGCGTCAGCTCGGGAGCCTTGTCCTTGCCCTGCTTGAAGCCCTTGGGCAGCGGCACGGCCTGGAAATCCCAGTAGCCGTTGAGACAAATCTCATGACGATACTGCGTCTCGGTCTTGTTCACCAGTCCTTCACTCGGGGCGAAGACGCCGGTGAACACCGTCTTCTGTGCGTCGGCTTTCGGGCTTACCACAGCCATAAGCATCAACAGCACGCCAAGTGTTGTTACTCTTGTTTTTTTCATATTCATATTTTTAAGTTTTTAAATATACACATTCTTTTCCAAAAAAAGCACTTCCCTTTTCAAGAAAATCCTCAGTTTCCGGTTATGCCAATCGTTATTTCCGGTTCATGCAACCGATGTTTCCGGTTTTAAGAAATCACTCCCTCCTCACGGAGAGAGTGATTTTTAGATTTACCAAAAACTACTAATTACCACTAACCTCTGAAGATTACTTACTTTTAACTATTAACTACTAACTAAAACACTGTCATGAATAACTCACAGTTTCGCATCTGTTCGTTTTACGGATGCAAAGTAAGTGTCGGAGTATTAAAAACCGTCTATAATTGCACTTAATTTGAAATTAATATCAGGTAAAACGCGTTTTTTATTCAGAAAAAGCCTTTTTTATGACGAATATTAAGGTGGATTAAGGTGAATATGGCAAAATAATATGTCCTCCCCGTTATCATATTAATGGTAGGGTCATAGTCTTGTCTTTGACCGCATATAATATGAATTTTGTGTGGCGCAATGAAGAGCCACGATTTAACAATTCATGAAGGAATTTTACTTTAACGTATGTTAAACGGCACCCTGACCGCGAATTCCGCACTACGACGCGAAATACGCGATTTTTCGCAAAAATGGGGAGCACTGACAGTCAATAAGTTACGTGAATGTTAATTTGTCAACATAGCAGAGAGACCCTCCTCTTGCTCCGTTTAGGCCGTAC
>NZ_URNN01000056.1 GCF_900549175.1 uncultured Prevotella sp.
CTGCAAAGATAAATATAAATTCCGAGATTCATATATCAATGGGATAAAGAAAATGTCCGCTTTGTCTTCTACGGAATAAAATTATGCACCCAAGATAAATGTTTTACGGGAAGCGAGAAATAGTATTGGCCTAATTGCGCAACCAGTGGTTGCGCAATTGAAGAACTTGTATTTTTGTGTTCTTAGCCATACCATATTTGCCCACAAAAGACGACAAGCTAAAAGTCATATCCCCCAAGATAAAAACCACGGGGCACAGAGGTATATGCTCCCCTGTGCCCCGTGGTTTTTTATCTCTACCCGGTTTCGATTAACAAAACCGGCTTCTTTTCTTTCCCTTCCCTACCAATTATTACTTTGCGTAAGCCACACTGCGTGTCTCGCGGATAACGGTAATCTTGACCTGTCCGGGATAGGTCATCTCGTTCTGAATCTTGTTGGCAATCTCGCCGGACAGAGCCTCGGTCTGTGTGTCATCCATCTTGTCGGCACCGACGATGACACGGAGCTCGCGGCCGGCCTGTATGGCATAAGTCTTCGTAACACCGGGATAACTCATGGCGATGGCCTCCAGATCGTTGAGACGCTTGATGTATGCCTCGACAATCTCGCGGCGGGCACCCGGACGCGCACCGCTGATGGCATCACACACCTGGACGATGGGAGCCAGCAGAGTGTTCATCTCGCACTCGTCGTGGTGGGCGGCAATGGCATTGCAGATGTCCGGCTTCTCGCGATACTTCTCGGCAATCTTGGCTCCATAGAGTGCGTGCGGCAGTTCGCTCTCCTCGTCAGGCACCTTACCTATATCATGCAACAGTCCGGCACGCTTTGCCTTCTTCGGGTTCAGACCCAGCTCCGATGCCATCACGGCACAGAGATTGGCCGTCTCACGGGCATGCTGCAACAGGTTCTGACCGTAAGAACTGCGATATTTCATCTTTCCGATGATACGGGTGAGCTCGGGATGCAGTCCGTGTATTCCGAGGTCGATACACGTACGCTTACCTGTCTCGATAACCTCGTTCTCGAGCTGTTTCTTAACTTTCTGCACAACTTCCTCGATGCGTGCCGGATGAATACGTCCGTCGGCAACCAGCTGATGCAGGGCCAGACGGCATATCTCACGGCGAATCGGGTCGAAAGCACTGATGACGATGGCCTCCGGCGTGTCGTCAACGACGATTTCCACACCCGTAGCTGCCTCAAGGGCACGTATGTTGCGACCCTCGCGACCGATGATGCGGCCCTTAACCTCATCATTGTCAATGTGGAACACGCTCACACTGTTCTCTATGGCAGTCTCCGTGGCCACACGCTGTATAGTCTGAATCACAATCTTACGGGCCTGGGCGTTGGCGTTGAGTTTGGCCTCGTCCATTATCTCGTTGATATAACTCTGAGCGTCGGTCTTGGCCTCATCCTTCATGGCCTCCACAAGACGCTGCTTGGCCTCGTCGGCACTCAGCCCGGAGAGTTCCTCAAGTTTGGCACGCTCCTGCAGCTGCATCTTCTCGAGTTCCTCGTTCTTAATCTGGAGCAGTTTCTTCTCGTTGTCAATGCGTGTCTGCTGATTGTCCAGGTCGTTCTTGCGGCGTCCCAGTTCCTCCTGACGCTGGTTGAGTGAAAGTTCACGCTGCTTCAGCTTGTTTTCACTCTGCTGGATGTGCTGGTTGCGCACCTGCACCTCCTTTTCCAGTTCGCTCTTCTTGTTGAGGAACTTCTCCTTCACCTCAAGCAGTTTCTTCTCTTTCATCACCTCGGCCTCCTTGTCCGCCTCGGCAAGTCTCTTGTTGTATTCTCCTTTAAGCAAGTATCGGAAAATAACATATCCGCCCAGCCCTCCAAGCAGAAGAGCCACAATCACGGCAATTATCCATGCTATATTCATATAAAAACAATTATTATTAAATTAATATTCTCTTCATTTCATTCTTGTCACTTACTTTCTCCGAGAACGTCCTCAATTTCAGCAGTAAGACTTTTGAGAATATTATTATAAGGGTCTGTATCATTCTTCGCCCGCTCCTTTTCGTAACGCAGGGCAATGTCAATAAGCGTCATGAGTGATATGGTGTGATCACTCTTATGTCCCTTGTATGTTTGTGCGTACACATTATAACGGTCGGTTATCGTCTTAGCGGCCCGGCGGAAATACTCCTCCTCGGCACGATCATGAACCAATACCTCTATCTCTTCGTCGTAGACATGCAAATGTATACGTAACGCATCTCTTTTTTCTTCTGCCATCGCTTAATCTGCTTTTTGTTCCGCCAATATAGCAATGCATTTGTTTACGTCCCGGATGAGCTTCGACAGTCTTGACTTGGCTGTCTCCAAATCGCCGTCTGTTATCTCGACCATCTTAGCCATCTTCAAAGAGTTATAATCCCCCACCTGCTGGTCCAACTTGTCACGCAAGATTTTGATATCTTTCTCGTTCTTGTCGACCATCTCGTACAGTTCTTCATTCTCCTTCTTCAGCTGCCTGAAGCGGAGTATCATCTGACGCACTCTTGTCTGAAAGACCGCCAGATTCTGTTCGTTGGTAGTCATGGGCATAGCTCTTTATTCTACAAAATTAGTAATTTATTTGCAAAATGTAACTATCACCCGTATATATTTTAATGATTTTTAACCCCACAGGCAGGATTAGTAACTACTCAGCACTCCACGGCATGAATAGTTGTCTTACTGTTGCACGACAGCAAGAATTGCGTTGAATTTAGAGTTTCCATTCTTCATGGCAGTTTCCGCTATTGAGTGTAGCTTTGCAAAATCGTCGGCACCGCTGTCTGTACGGAAGCATCCGCTGACTTTCTGCTTTATTTTTATCTTCCTTACTCCTCGTTCACTGGCATTATTGTCATAAGGTACGAGTGGATTGTAGAGGAAAGTGAACAGATAGTCATTTACCTTGAGGATGCCTCTCTTGAATCTCTCAAACTCTTCATCAAGGTGCGTCAGGCTTTCTCCTAAGAGGTTCTTCATCTTGGTCTTCAGCAGCTTTATCTTTCTCTGTGTGATATTGTTGTTTCGCCTTATGTCGATGGCATGTGCTATGAGATGGATAAACTTTCGTGACCAGTTCTGTTTTGTGTCCAGTTCGTTAAGATACTCGGCATTTCTTAACAGGTGGGCCAGACAGACCTGATGGCTCTTGGCATTCATCTTGAAATAAGTTTGTTTTCTGTCAGTCACAAGCGTTGAATGGGGCAGACCGTTAGGAAATTTGTAGTCTACGGCATCCTGACCTCTTGACTTCTGTTGAAATACATAGGTAAGGGCATCCGTTTGGAATATCCAGTTCCAGTGCAGCTGCTTTCCCACAGCGGCACCGGTCTCGTCAGCTCCTACAACAGGAGCGTACTCGATTCTCTTCCGTATCTCCTCGTATGCTTTGTCGGACTTCGCACTGTTTCCCTTGAGTATGTTCTGGACGGTTCCCTCGCTTATCCTTTGCCCGCACAGGTCAGATATAAGCTCTGCTATTCTCTTGAACGGGATGCACTGCACGACATTCAGATAGCTGACAAGCGCATGGATGTTGTCACCGTACTTTATGCGGCAGTTAGGGGCGTCGCAGTTGTTCACGCATCCGCATTGGCAGACCTTCTCGTAAAACTGCTCCTCGGCAGTCTCTAAGACAAACCTGATGTCTACAACCTGCATCTTACGGATTTTCCTATACTCAATGCCGTCCAACGGGCGACCGCAGCATTTGCAGTAGGCCGGCTCATGCCGTATGATTATGTCTGGCGTACTGACAGACTGCAGGGTGCTCCCCTTGTGTCCGGGCTGTCCGCCGCTTGGCTTTCCACTCGGCTTGCGCAAGGACCTCGTCCTGCGAAGCTCGCGTGCGGCAATGCTCTCCTGTGACGGAGGTATACTGCTGTTGCTGCTATTCTTCTCTGGCTTTCCCGATGAAGCGGAAGAATCGTCCTCTTCATCACTCCCAGATTCAAGCTCCCTGATGCGCAACTTGGCATCAGCAAGTTCGGACTTGGTTGAAATAAGTTGTACCTTTAGATTATGTATCTCCACGTCTTTCTGGCATATGACACGGTTGAGACGTCCTATCTCCTCTGTCTTCTCGGAGACGGACTTCTCAAGCTTACGCAGACGCAGATTGATCAGGCGTAATGCTTCGTCTATATCGGTACACTGTCTTGCCATTTACGATGCAAAGATAGACATCTTTCGTGAAATGAACAAATGCGGTTTCACCTCCATTAACGGAGAACTCGTATTTACCACAAAAGCGAAATCCTCTCTCCTGGACTACTGACGGTTTGAAGACGCAATTTGACGGCATGAGCGCGAAAGGGTAACAGACGCAGCAACACACACTGAATCTGGTCAATGTCTGCTACGCATACATAAGACGATATATGTGAAAACTCATTGACAATGTTTTGAACTTGGGACAAAATCATATTTGGGAAAGATTAACAATCCATGTTGGCTATCTCATGCCGTGGGGTGCTGAGTAGTTACCAGAATTATTCATAAACAGCCGGTTTAACGTAAGGGGTGTGTCAAAATAAGGTTCATGCCTAATATACCTGCAAAACATCAAACGATAAGGCCATCGCGCTTCTGATGACAGGATAGGCAGGCTTGTCTGAAATACTTTTACTTTAACGAATGTTAATCCACACCTATCCTTCGATTTCTGCACTACGACCCAAAATACGCGATTTTTCGCGAAAATGGGGAGTGCTGACAGTCAGAGAGTTACGCGAATGTTAATTTGTCAACATAGCAGAGAGGGCCTCCTTTCACTCCGTTTAGGCCGTAGTTGCATCACCGTTAGGCCGTAACCGCAACGCAACTACGCCGTAAACGGAGTGTAAGGAGGGCCTAAAGGCAACCTTGGGGCATAAAAACGGCCTGTCAACAAGGTGGAAACGGCCTGATTGCTTCTCTATTTCGAGAAAAAAAGAAATGTTAAATTTTCAGAATTAAACGGACAAAATGAGACTGGCTGAATCCCTCACATAATCTTAAAAAGCCTTTATTCAAAAGCCGCCCAACTACATTTAACCGCTTTTTATGCGGTTATTACATATATTTTACCTAACTTTGCACAATGACATTATTATAAATAACGAACCTAAACCAATGGCAGACAATGCTACACCCGAACAACATGCCACAGTCATGTCATAAGGTGCTGCATGCAATAAAGGTAACATAAAACAACGACTCATTTAACAAACTTATATAATAAACATATTACAGGACTATGTCAAACAACAAAGAAAGACTCTTCAGCGAGTTTACAGCGCCCACCACTCAGGAGTGGCTGGACAAGATTCAGGTAGACCTGAAGGGCGCCGACTTCAACAAGAAGCTCGTGTGGAGAACAAACGAGGGGTTCAACGTGCAGCCCTTCTACCGTAGAGAAGACGTTCTGAAGCTGAAGACTCCCGAGGCCCTGCCCGGCGAGTTCCCCTTCGTGCGCGGTAACAAGAAAGACAACAACGAGTGGTACGTGCGCCAGAACATCGTGGCCGAAGATGCCGCCGAGGCCAACGCCAAGGCTCTCGACATCCTCAACAAGGGTGTCGACTCGCTCGGCTTCCGCATCCCCGGCGACAAGGTGAGCGCAGAGTTCATCGACACGCTGCTCCGCGACATCCGCTGCGACATCGTGGAGGTGAGCTTCCGCACATGTCCCTGCCACGTGCTCGAACTGACCGACATACTGACGGCCTACTTCGAGAAGCAGGGTTACGACAAGGAGAAGCTCGTGGGCGGCATAGGTTTCGACCCCATCGAGAAGATGCTCATGAAGGGCAAGGACACCTCGAAGCTGCTCGCCAACGCCCCCGTGCTCGTGGAGAAGCTGAAGGACTATCCGAACATGCGCTGCATCATGGTGCACTCGGAGGCTCTCAACAACTCCGGCGCATACATCGTTCAGGAACTTGGCTATGCCCTCGCCTGGGGTAACGAATACCTGCACCAGCTCGTGGAGGCCGGTGTCGACGTCGACCTGGCCGCACGCAGCATCAAGTTCTACATGGGCGTGAGCGAAAACTACTTCATGGAGATAGCCAAATTCCGCGCCGCCCGCCTGCTCTGGGCCGAGATTGTGAAGCAGTATGAGCCCAAGTGCGACTGCTCGTGCAAGATGATTGTCAACGCACAGACCACGACATACAACAAGACCATGTTCGACAGCTATGTCAACCTTCTGCGCACACAGACCGAGACGATGAGTGCCGCCCTGGCCGGAGTGCACTCCATCGTGGTAACTCCGTTCGATGCCGTATACGAGCAGCCCACGGATTTCTCCGAGCGCATAGCCCGCAACCAGCAGCTGCTGCTCAAGGAGGAGAGCCACTTCGACAAGGTTGTCGACCCGTCAGCCGGTTCTTATTACATAGAGGAACTCACACACTCACTGGCCGACGTGGCCTGGAAGCTCTTCCTCAAGGTTGAGGATGAGGGCGGATTCCTCGCCGCAGTGAAGGCAGGCACCGTTCAGGATGACATCAACGCCACCAACGACAAGCGCCACGCCGACGCCGCCAAGCGCAAGGAGTTCATCCTCGGAACCAACCAGTTCCCCAACTTCACAGAGACATCCGACGGCAAGGCCGCACAGGCTTGCTCCTGCGCCTGCGGCCACAAGCACGAGCCCACGCTCAAGGCCATCTCCACGACACGTCTGGCCGCCGACTTCGAGCAGCTGCGCCTCGCAACGGAGCAGAGCGGAAAGACTCCCGTGGCCTTCATGCTCACTATCGGCAACCTGGCTTGGCGTCAGGCCCGCGCACAGTTCTCGTCTAACTTCCTCGCCTGCGCCGGTTACAAGATCATCGACAACCTCGGTTTCGATACCGTCGAGGAGGGTGTTGACGCCGCTCTGAAGGCCGGTGCCGACATCGTTGTGCTCTGCTCGAGCGATGACGAGTACGCCACCTACGCCATACCGGCATACCAGTATCTCGACGGCCGCGCCATGTTCATCGTCGCCGGTGCCCCCGCCTGCATGGAAGACCTGAAGGCCGCCGGCATAGAGAACTTCGTTCACGTGAAATGTAATGTACTTGAAACACTGAAGGAGTATAATGCGAAGTTAGGAATATAATATTAATTTAAACGTGATTATTAAACGCAAAGACGCTGAGTCGCAAAGTCTTTAATCAAAGAAAGAAAGGAACGAAGTTTATGGAAGATATGGCGCAAAGAATTAACGCATGGAGTAAGGTTGTTATCGGAGCGGCCATTGAGGTTCATAAATGTTTAGGACCTGGACTTTTGGAATCAATTTATGAAGATTGTCTGAAAATGGAATTAGAACAGCGAGGACTTCATGTTGAGACTCAGGTTAATGTACCAGTCATATACAAAGGTGTAGATACAAAGAAACATTTCAGATTAGATATGCTGATTGAAGACGAAATCGTAGTGGAATTGAAAGCCGTTGACGTTTTGCTTCCGGTACACGAAGTTCAATTGGTTACATATCTGAAGTTGACAGACAAGCGTTTGGGGTTGTTGATAAACTTCAATGTCCCGATATTAAAAGACGGAATTAAAAGAAGAGTGAACGGTCTATATGAATATACAGGCATAAAGCCTATAAGAGATTGAACGCTCTGCGCCTTGCTTTTACGTTTTGATATAGTGCTTTGCTCTTTCCTTGCGTTTCTGGGCTTGGCCTTAAATTAAAAACTTTGCGCCATAGCGTCTTTGCGTTAAAAATAAACAACGTTACGTTTAAAAATATAAAACAAAATGAGAAAGAATTTTAAAGACATAGACATATATGCCGGTATAAAGGCTGCCGACGGCGCCAACTGGCAGAAGGCTAACGGCATTGCTCCCAACTGGAAGACTCCGGAGCATATAGAGGTTAAGCCTGTTTACACAAAAGAAGACCTTGAGGGCATGGAGCACCTCGACTTCACGGCCGGCATACCGCCGTTCCTGCGTGGCCCGTACTCGATGATGTACCCGTTCCGCCCGTGGACCATCCGCCAGTATGCCGGATTCTCCACGGCAGAGGAATCGAACGCATTCTACCGCCGTAACCTCGCTTCCGGTCAGAAAGGTCTGTCCGTGGCGTTCGACCTGCCGACACACCGCGGCTACGACCCCGACAACGAGCGCGTGGTGGGCGACGTGGGCAAGGCCGGAGTGTCCATCTGCAACGAAGAGAACATGAAAGTGCTCTTCGACGGCATCCCTCTGAACAAGATGTCGGTGTCGATGACGATGAACGGAGCCGTGCTCCCCATCCTCGCCTTCTACATCGTGGCCGGACTGGAGCAGGGAGCCAAGCTCGAGGAGATGGCCGGAACAATTCAGAACGACATCCTGAAGGAGTTCATGGTGCGCAACACCTACATCTACCCGCCGGCATTCTCGATGAAGATTATCGCCGACATCTTCGAGTACACATCGCAGAACATGCCAAAGTTCAACTCGATTTCAATCTCCGGTTACCACATGCAGGAAGCCGGCGCAACGGCCGACATCGAGCTGGCATACACACTGGCCGACGGTATGGACTACATCCGCGCCGGTGTTAACGCCGGTATCGACATCGACGCCTTCGCTCCGCGCCTGTCGTTCTTCTGGGCCATCGGCGTGAACCACTTCATGGAGATAGCCAAGATGCGCGCAGGCCGTCTGCTGTGGGCAAAGATTGTGAAGAGCTTCGGCGCAAAGAACCCGAAGTCGCTCGCACTGCGCACACACTCACAGACATCGGGATGGTCGCTCACCGAGCAGGACCCGTTCAACAACGTGGGACGTACCTGCATCGAGGCCATGGCCGCAGTGCTCGGACACACGCAGTCGTTGCACACCAACGCACTCGACGAGGCCATCGCACTGCCTACCGACTTCTCGGCCCGTATCGCCCGCAACACCCAGATATACATACAGAACGAGACCAAGGTGTGCAAGCAGATTGACCCGTGGGCCGGTTCCTACTACGTGGAGACTCTGACCAACGAGCTCGTTCACAAGGCATGGGAGCACATTCAGGAGATAGAGAAGCTCGGCGGTATGGCCAAGGCCATCGAGACCGGAGTGCCCAAGATGCGCATCGAGGAGGCCGCAGCCCGCACCCAGGCCCGCATCGACTCGGGCGTGCAGACCATCGTGGGTACGAACAAATATCGTCTCGACCACGAAGACCCCATCGACATTCTCGAGGTGGACAACACCGCCGTGCGCAAGCAGCAGGAGGAGAGTCTGGCCGCCGTGCGCGCCTCGCGCGACGAGGAGGCATGCCGCAAGGCACTGGCCGACCTTACGGAATGTGTGCGCACGGGCAACGGCAACCTGCTGGCCCACGCCATCGAGTGCGCCAAGTTGCGTTGCACATTGGGAGAGATAAGTGATGCCTGCGAGGAAATCGTAGGCCGTTATAAGGCAGTAATCAGAACTATTTCAGGCGTGTATTCATCAGAAAGCAAAAACGACAAGGACTTCGAACTGGCATGCCAGCTTACGGAGGAGTTCGCCAAGAAGGAGGGCCGTCGCCCGCGTATCTTCGTGGCAAAGATGGGACAGGACGGTCACGACCGCGGTGCAAAGGTTGTAGCGACAGGTTATGCCGACTGCGGTTTCGACGTAGACATGGGTCCGCTCTTCCAGACACCGGCCGAGGCTGCGCGTGAGGCTGTGGAGAACGACGTGCATGTGGTGGGCGTTTCGTCGCTCGCGGCAGGTCACAAGACTCTCGTTCCGCAGCTCATCGAGGAGCTGAAGAAGGCCGGACGCGAGGACATCATGGTCATTGCCGGCGGTGTAATCCCCGCACAGGACTACGACTTCCTCTATCAGGCAGGCGTGGCCGCCATCTTCGGCCCCGGCACATCGGTTGCCAAGGCTGCCGTTGAGATGATGAAGATACTGCTCGACAAAGAGTAATCGTACCGATTATAAACCTATAAAGAAAAGTAGGAGGTAAACACTGATTACATGTGTTTATCTCCTATTTTCATTATTTCCACAGTTCCTCATTCTCCCAATCACAGTCAAATCCCATTGCCGCTATATCCATTGAGGGAAAATCAAACAATAGTTTCGATAGTTTTTCATTGAAGTTATTATTGGGAGAAATCGAAGAGAGGAAATATCGAATTATGCACAAGCGATAGTAAATCCGTTTTTTATCCACTTTGGAAGTATCAATCCATGCGTTTTTTGTCTTTTTAGGCTCGGCTGGATTCAGCATGAAATCCCTGTTCCATACCCTTGCATGATGACAGCACATATTGCGGAGGTTGACAAGCACCGTCAACCACGAGGTAAAAACCTGTGGTTTCAAGCCGAAATAACCGGCAATGCGTTTCATCAGCTGATTGCTGGATATGTTTGAATAAATATAGTTCAAGTTTCCAAAAGACAAGACTTCTGTTATCATCCATGCAGGAGGAGAACTTTCAATATAGTTACATTTGAAATCTTCTATATAATCTTCTTTGCTTGATGACAACTCCTTTTCTATGATGGCCAACGTATGGTTGAACTTATCCGTATTGGCAAAGTAGTCTGGTTTTGTAATCCAATACTTGTCATTCAAATCCTGACATCCGATGTTTGCCAATACACTGCGAATGGCCACTTCAATTTTCTCTATTTCGTTAAAAAGAAGAATACGCAGTTTCTTGTCAAAACGGTAGAGGGTCAATACGTTTTCAAAGGTTATTCCCTCCTTCAACCCCAAATCATTTTTGGGACTTTTATAAAAAGGATAAATGTATGCTGACAGGCGATGATAACCAATATTCATCAGATAATTTTCCACCTTGTGTTCATCTTTCATGAACATTCCTCTTGATTTTAGTGTTTGAACAATTTGTTCCGGAGAAGAATATGGTTTGGTAAAACTCGTTTTCATAGATGTATAATAAAAAAAAACGACCCGCCGATTTGAGCATTGTGAAGAGGCTTGGCAGGTTCTAATGCTGCAAAGATAATAAAATCGTTTGGAACAGCCAAACAATATGCGATATAAATCCCCCAAAAAACTTATTTTAATGATGAAGAGGCTGTGTCAAAATACGAATAATGTATGGACATATCTTATGCTTGAATCGTATTTTGACATCGCCTCTCCGCGGTTTCATCTTATATATAACAAACACCTTGCAGCTTTTCCGCCGCTCCCTACCCCAACAGTATCTGCACTATTCGCTCTGCCGTGCGTCCGTCCCATCTGTCGGGCAGGGAGCACGTCTTCCACGTTCCGGCCACCATGTCGGCAAGGGCTGCACGCAACTTGTCGGGGTCTTCACCCACGAGAACGTTCGAACCCTGCTTCACCGTCTCGATGTGTTCGGTGTAACTGTTGAGCGTTATGCAAGGCACACTGTTGAATGTTGCCTCCTCTGCCACATTCCCCGAATCGGTGATGATGCCCTTGGCGTTGGCCGAAACATATCCGAACTCGAGATACGACAGCGGGTCGATGATGCGGATGTTGCCGTAACGGGCGGCCACAGGCTCCACAACACTGCGTGCCAGTCCGCGCAGCGGAGCTACGACGGGCATGTCTGTCGGCACGGTGGAGCCAATCACGTCAATAAGCTCTGATATATTCGAGCCACCGGTCAGCAACGCCTTGCGGTTGAGGGTGAGGACGATGTAGCCGTTGTCAGCAATGCCCAAAGTGTCGAAGACGGCGGGACGGCGCAGGCGGCCGCGGTTGAAGCGCAGCGTGTCCATGAGAATGTTGCCCACCATATATATCTGCGACACCTCGGCACCCTCGCGCGTAACGATGCTGCTGGCACCCGTTCCCGCCGTGAAAAGCAGGTCGCTCAGTCCGTCTATCACGAGACGGTTTATCTCCTTTGGCATGCTTATGTCGAAAGAGCGTGTGCCGGCCACGAGATGCGCCAGCTTGATGCCGCGCTTTTTGGTGACAATGGCTGCGGCCATCGTCGATGCCAGATCGTCAACCACTATCACCACATCGGCAGGATGGGTGTCGAGATAACGGTCGAACTCTGACATCACACGTCCTGTAAGCTCGTTCAGGCCTACACTGTCCACCCCGAGAAAAACGTCGGGACGCGCTATCTGCAAATCGTCGAAAAGCGATTCCTCAAGCGTTTCGTCCGTCTCCGCCCCCGCGTATACCAACTGATAGCTGATATCAGGCCGTTCGTCACGAATCTTTATTATTGCCCTTACGATGGGTGCCACCTTAATGAAGTTGGGGCGGGCACCCGCAACGATACAAATATTGTGCATGATAATGTTCCTTTACTCCGTTATTGTTAATCAGGTGCAAATATAGCGAGAATCTGCGAGATAACGGCACAGATTCGGAAAATAAAAAAAAAGACTGAGATTGACTAATATAATGAAGTTTCAGGCGGTTAAAACATGTACGCCCGAAACTTCAGTAAATGTCTATATATGGATTATTTGCTGAACGTCACATTCTCAACATGTTCGCCGACAAAGATGTTTGCGTAGTCGGATGTCTTGTACCACTTCAACTTGTCCGGCATGTCATCGTATATGGTGCGTCCGTTGATAGTCAGATTCTCGAAGTGTATGTTCTTCACCATACGACCATCGTCGTATCCCGCGATAATGGACATCTCGGGGTTTACGCCGTTGTATGTTATGTCGCGCAGGTATATGTCGTGTATGCCGCGTCCGGGAGCCGCACAGTATTTCTTGTTGTAGCACACACGGAAGTTGAACAGCATGCCACCGCGCGAGAGACTCTCCACCCTTATGTTCTGGAACGTGACCTTACGCACAAGATTGTTGTCGCCGTTGTTGATGCCTATGCAGCCCTTGTAGTCTATCTGGCGCTCGGGATTCTCCAGTATGTCGATGTTCTCGTACACCACATTCTCTATCACCTCGTTCTTGTTTATGTCACCGTGCAGGCCTATCATTATGGGGTGGGCCACGTCCGCCCAGTAAACGGCATCGCTCACACGTATGTCACGGCAGCCTCCGGCATATCCCTTGCGGGTGCAGTATATGGTGGAGCAGTCGTCGCTGGTGCGGCAGAACACATGCTCGTAGCTCACATGGTTGCTCGCAAACACATTCATGCCGTCGCCCCAACCGTACCATGACATGACCTTGGCGTTGCGCACCGTTACGGCACTGCTGCCTCCCACGGGAATCTGCGTGGTGAACGGTCCGTCGATGACCACATTCCGCGAGTAGCGCACCATTATGCCTTCGTGCTGACGCTCGGGATTGACCATGCCATGGCCTATAATCTTCACGTCATGGGCCTTGTACACCGACATCCATCCCTTGATATATGCACCGCCGTCAATATATACGGTGGCTCCGGAAGGCACGCTGATGGAGTCCTTGCCCAGGTCGTAATACCCCGGACCGTAATATATGAAGTTCTTGTCCTTGCGCATCTTCTTGGTAACAACCGGAGCCGGATTGTTGGCAAAGATATGCAGATTGTGGAAGATGTCGCCGTTAACCTCCACCGAAACATAACGCGATTGCGTAAGCGAGAAACGTATGGTATCGCCGTTGACCGTGTGCCCGATGCCGTAAGACAACGGACGTATGCGGCAACTGTCCACCCGCCGGCGGCTTACAACGGCAAGCTCAAGAGCCTGCCCCGCCGAGAAATCAAAATCGAACGAGGCGACGGAGGTGTTCTCTACACTGTGTTTGCCGGTAACGGCCTTGTCCACCTTCCACAAGTAAGTGGGAACCGCCTGCCAAGCCCCGCCCTGCTGCCGCACGAGCAAGGCAAAATCGTCGTTCAGCGGAGCGCCGTCGGGAGCTGGGTACACTTTCAGACCGGCCGCAGAAACGGCCATGGACAGCATCGTCCAAAGCACAAGTAAGGATATTCTGTGTGTCATTGTTTCTTGTTCAGTTTAAGTAATGCTTCAATGTAATAGTAGTCGGCGTAGACGATGCTCGCGTCAATCTCGTTTCCTGCCGGATGATGGCCGGTGGAATGACGGAGGAAAGCCACGTTACGCCTGCCGCTCTGATACCTGTCGGTGCTGAGGTCGGACAGCATACGTATAGCCATGTCACGATAGAACTTGCCCTTGAAACCGCCGACATATTCACCCAAATCGAGCAGGGCGGAAGCCACCACACAGGCGGCGGAAGCGTCTTTGGGGGCGTCGGGACGCAAATCGTCCATATCCCACAGAGGCACACTGTCGTCGCTTGTCTCCTTCAGACGCTTCAGATATATGTCGGTAACCTTCTGCGCAAAGTCGAGGAACAGCCTGTCGCCGGTGTAACGGTACACCATCGTATAGCCGTAGATGGCCCACGACTGTCCGCGCGACCACATGGAGTGGTCAGACAGTCCCTGATGTGTCTGTCCGCGGAGAAACTTTCCCGTCAGCGTGTCGTACACGGCCACATGATAACACGAGCCGTCCGGGCGGAAGTGGTTGCGCATCGTCGTAACGGCATGGCTCACTGCCAAATCCTCCAGCAGCCTGTTTCCGCCGTTATGCGCTGCCCAGAAAAGAAGTTCCAGGTTTATCATATTGTCCATGATAGTGTTGTGTCCGTGGTAGTCGCCCACATGGCGGGGCCAGCTCAACATCGTTCCCACCTTGGGGTTGAACAGCGTTGCCAGTGTGTCGGCGGCATCGAGTATCACCTTCTTATATGCCTCATCCTTGGTCTGCTCATATCCTTTCATGAAGGAGTTGATGATTATGAAGCCCAAATCGTGGTCGTAGGCCGGACGTCCGGCCAGATAGGCGAGCGCGCCGGTGTAGCCTTCGGCTGCCTTACGCACTTCCTTGTCGCCGGTATAGGCATAATCCATCCACAATATACCCGGCCAAAAGCCCGAACACCATTCCTCGGCAACAGCCTTGCGGCAGTTCCATCCCTCCTGCCTGTCGGTGGCAAGAATGTTACGCGGCTCCATTTTGAAGTCATAGGGCCGGAGCAGCTTCAGTGCCCTGTCCACCTGCGACGAGCAGTATTTCAACTGCTTGTCAGCATCAAGCGTCTGGCCGTTCGCATACAGTGAAGCGACACATGCCAGTATAAATATCAGTCGTTTCATTTGCAAAGTATTGTTTTTCCGTTGGATATTATTGCGTATACGGCATCCACCTTCATGCTGCCGTACTTCATCTTTGTCTTCTGCGGGGCGGAGAATATATAGTCGGTGCGGCCGTTCTTCATGACCACCTTGATGCCGACGGCATCCTTACCCGAAGGTTTGAAGAACTCCACTGTCTGTATCTCCGACGGCTCGCCGCTGTCGCTCGGCTCAAACACGGCGACATAAGGCTTTGTCCACGCATCGCCATGCTGCCGCGCAACATAGGTCAGCACGGGTTGCTCTTCAACGTTATACGGCATGAACTTGGGCAAACGCTCATACTCGAGATTGACGGGCGACAACGCCCTGAACACCTCGCGACCGTCATACCCCTGCATCCACATCGTCATGTCTATCTTGCGGCCGTCGGGACACTCCGTAGTGAACACGGCTTTCACGTCACCGGCGGTACGCGCGCTCTTCTTGTCGTACAGATAGGAATAGGCGTAAAGATTGCCGCCGGCAAAGGCAAGCTCTTCGCTCGGTTTAAGCCCGAGGTCTTCACCGGCTGTGCCGGTAAGGGTCATCGCCTGTCCCAGATTGTGATAGAAATAATCGTGGAACTGTTGTCCGTCGCCGTCGGCCCTGCTGCGGAATATGTCTACATAATATCCGCCGGTGTCGCTTGTCTTGACAATGCCGTTGGTACGCATCTGCCGCGCCTGCGTCTCCGGCTCGATGAAGCTCACCTGACTGAATGTGGCCGGCACGAACGCCCCCTTTTCATTGGTGTCGGGATAGCGCGCATCCACCTTAAAGGCATGGTTCGACATCATCACGGCATAGCCCGACTTGCCGTTCACGCACACCGTGTTGTGGGCGGGAAACTGCGAATAGTATTCCTTATAGTCGTCGCCGCTATAGAGCATGCGGCCTATACCGCCGTCGGGGCCGAGCACAAATCCCTTGCCGTAAAGTTCCATCGATATTCCGTTGGCGTGCATGTGGTTGCCCAGCGAGCCGTTAAGGGATATGGCAAGGTCGTGACGCGCGTCCATGCCGGTGCGTTGCATGAGCCACGACACGTTGGGGGCATAAAACGACGGAGAGACATACCGCTCAACACTCTCCTTGGGGGCATCGGCGGAAATGGCGCCCTTCAATGCGCTGAACTCGCGTACGGCGGCTTCATCGCCATGACGGCGGGCATACTCCAGCACTTGGTCGGCAGCCCTCGTGTTAAGATAGTTGGGATGGGTGTCGCCAAAGCCGCATATCATGCGGTTGGGCATCAGATACTGCGGCGAGGTCATGACAGCGCGCTTCAGCACCGGCAACTCCTTGAACAGGTCCATGCCGGCCTCAACATCCATGCGGTTGGCGAAAGACGCGAAATCGTTAATCACCGTGGTACTGTATCCGGGAGACTCGTACCATATGGCTGTGTTATCGTCAAAGCACCGCTCGGCCATGCGCTTCATGCTCCATTGGCGGATGCTCGACTTGTTGAGCACCATGTCCTGATAATACTCCCGTCCCTTTCCGTCGCCGTAAGCACTGTCCGACTGCAACACCGAGGCTATCCTTGCCACAAACTCAGCCTGAAACAGGTTCCAGTTGTTGTGGGGCACGCCGTTGGCGACGATATTGTCCGCCCACTTCTTCATGGCGGCCTCATAAAGTTCCGACCGGCCGTAACGCGGCACAAGCAGCCTGTAAGTCTCGGCAACCTCGTTCACGGCATCCTCGTGGATTACTTCGAACGTTGTCATGCCCACGAGCGTCTGCATGTGACCGTGCATCAGATCGGTAGGCACGTTACGATAATATATTCCCTTGAGATAAGTGTCAAGTACGGGCAGGGCCAAACCGGCATAGGCTGTATCGCCTGTGGCGGAATATATGCGTGCGGCATCGCGGGCAATGCCGAGAATCTCGCGGTTCACTCCGGCTATGTTACATCCTGTCTTGGCCGGGCTTACCTTTTCCTTCACTCCCGTTGCCTTGTTGATGTAAGTGACGTTCGACTGTTCGTCATCGTCATACGGCACAATATCTTCAAGTCTCGGACGCGAATATGTGGAACCATTGCTGCGCGTGCCGTTGAACTTCACCGTGGGAACGGGGGCACGGTTGCCTCCGGCGTGATCGAATGTCTCGCCTTTCACATATACATCCGTGGCATGCGAGTGCCAGTACATCTGCAGGCGCGACGTAAGCCAGTCACTCTGCGCGGCCACCTTGCCCATATACACGTCCACCCGTTTCTTCAGTTTATCCGTATCGTAGTCTTGCGCATGGCCGGCCAACTGCATGCACAGGCAAAGGCAAAGACTCAACACTGTCCTCTTTTTCATATTTTGATGTCTTTCTTATTACAAAACTGTCATATCAATCTGCCTCCGGCGGAAACACATTATATATAATATACGGATTAACAAGCCAAGTTACTCAATCAAAAACGATGAAATTGCAGTAAAAGACAAAAAATGCGGGAGGCTGTATCAAAATGCCGATACCGCCTCCCGTATAACAATTCACCACTACTGTTTTATTTCAAAAACTCCACTGCCGTACTGTCGGGACCGAGATAGAAACCGGTCCATGCAGGCTGGTTGTATGCCACATTCTGCGTGGCCACACTAAGACGATATGGAATATCCTCCATTAGGCAGTTGATGCGGTAGTCGGTGGATATGGGCGACACGTAGATGCGCAACTCGCTGCTGTCTTCGGTGCGTGTGACCACCTCCTCGCGCCAGTCGCCAAGTATGTCGGCACTGACACAGGGGTTCGACTTTGTGCCGTTGTTGAACTGGCAACCATCGAACTTCGCTATAGGATAAACCTTTCCCGTGGTCCAGTCGTACTTTGACACTGTGGCACGGTCAAGCATCTCGCGCAACAGATCGCCGTCCCACCATACGCCAAAGTTTGTGGGCAGACGCATACCGCGGACGTAAAGCGCAGTATTGTCCGTGTCGGATGACTCTCTGTTGGCTTCATTGTTTTTATTGGCTTTCGACCGTTTGGATGTCTTCGACTGCAATGCCCCATCGTCAGGCCGCCCGCCACCACGCTGCGACAGAGGTTTCAGCACATCGCCCTTTATCGTTCTTATACCCTTGCTGTCAGAGCTCCACATCTCAAGACCCGGGTTCGTCGGGTCTATATCGGCAGCCATGCAGCGGCCCACGTCGATGCCGCTCTTTATCTGGAAAATGACTTCACCCGTAGCGGCATCGCGCAAGTCGCTGCCGTCACGGCGGTTCTCATGACAATCCCACAGTTGCAGACGGTCGGACGAAGGGTCGAAGACAGTTAGGTGCATGGCATCACCGTGTCCCATACCTGTGTTGTAGAGTCCCGTTCCGTCGTGGTCGACGGCCATCGAGCCGTAGGTTATCTCATCGCAGCCGTCACCGTCGACATCGGCCACGCGTATGTTGTGGTTGCCCTGTCCGGCGTAGCTGCGCCAGCGCTCGTCGTTGGTGTCGAATATCCATCGGTTTTTCAGTTCCTTGCCGTCCCAGTCCCATGCCGCAATGACGGTGCGGGTGTAATATCCGCGACAGAAAATGCCGCTCGCACGCCGTCCGTCGAGATAGCCAACGGCAGCGAGATAACGCTCCGACCGGTTGCCACGGTCATCACCCCATGCCCGCAACTCGCCCCGTTCCGGCAGATAATCCACTGTTGCCATGGCCTCACCCGTCAGTCCGTTGAACACTGTGAGATACTCCGGGCCGTCAAGTATACGCCCCGATTTGGACATGATTCCCGGCCACTGATAACGGTTGCCCCTGCGTTCTCCTCCGCCGCGGTTCGGCTGCTGCCCGGGACGCCGTTTCCATTGTCCCTGCCGGTTGTCCGCCTGGCGTCGCTGTCCGCCAATGTCTTTTCGCTGCTGTTCCATACGGCGGCTGCGTTCCTCGGCCTCTTTTATGGCAGTGGCGCGGTTGGTTTCAAAATTCTCCATCGCCTCTGCTATGCCGTAACGCCAGTCGGCCTTGGCGTCACCGATAACCTTGCCGAGTCCGTCGACAGTACCGTCAGCCGTTTTCACCATCATCTCGGCACGGCCGTCACCGTCAAAATCGTACACCATAAACTGTGTATAATGTGCGCCTGCACGTATGTTCGGTCCCATATTTATGCGCCACAGACGCTCCCCGCCGAGACGGTA
>NZ_URNN01000057.1 GCF_900549175.1 uncultured Prevotella sp.
GGAGTTATCGCTCCCTGCGGTCGCTCAGGAGTTAAAGCCAATACCGACATAAAGGATTCGGTGTGAGTCACTTTAATGTCTTAAAGACAGCCGCCTTGAAGTGCCAGTGGAAGCCTTTATGCTGCTATTGGCTTTAACTCCTGAGCGACCGCAGGGAGCGATAACTCCCTTTAACTCCTTTAACTCCTTATTGAAAACTCCCTCCGGGAGTTTTCAATACCCCAGCCCCTCCCCCACGAGCACCACGGTATGGCGGCGTCGCGGCGAGTTGCGCAGGAAGTGGATATGGTTGCAGATGCACTCCGGCGAGTTGCAGTTGTGGCAAACGCCGTCCGTCTTGCACGGCGTATTGATGTCGAAGCGCGCCGTGTTGATGGGCGATGCCGTGGAGCGGGCGCGCGCCAGAGCCGCTTCGGCCGTCTGCGCCACCTTGTTCAGGCCGATGACGAATATGACATGCTGCGGCCCGAAGGTGATGGCGGCCACGCGGTTGCCGTTGCCGTCGATGTTCACAATCACGCCGTCCTCGCTTATGGCGTTGGCACTCGACAGGTAATAGTCGGCCCGGAAAGCCTGCAAATATATCTCAACGGCCTCGGCACGGTCTTTGGCCAGGTCGCGGTCGAGCAGGCGGTATCCCCCGTCGGCGTGCAGCGCGCGCGTAAGTCCCATGTCGCGCAGGGTCATCGAGCCTCCCCACGACACGGAGCTGCCGCGCGGTATCAGCTCCATCACCTTGCCGATGGCCTCCTCCGCCGTAGGACAGTAATAGGCATCCATGTTTCTTCGGTTCAGATTCTTTATCATACGCTGCGCCAGCAGTGCGTTTCTCTGTTCTGTCGGTGTCATATTCTTTATGGTTCGTTTGTTTGTCGGGATGCAAAATTAGGCAAAATCCGCGAGATAAAGTACAACGAGCGGGAGTTTTTCAAAACATAAACGCCCTACCGTCGTTTTCACCTTCCGTCCGAACCACTGTCCGCCACCATAACGGCACATCCGGAGACAAGCCATGGGAGTCGGGCATAGATGTAAAGAAAACATGCCTAAAAAAACGTCGACGGAAAATGACGGAATAGAAACGGGACAACGGAAAATACACCGCCATGAAGTGTTTTGCACGTCATGACAGCCCCAAAAGCGCCGTTTCGCAATGCAATATGGGCTGTTTTGCTGTGCAATATAGGTCGTTTTACAATGCGATATGGGCCGTTTTGCACGCCAATATGGGTCGTTTTGCAGTGCGGTAATGCCCAAACGGCGGTGAAATCACGGGCCGGAGACATGGCCGGTGCGTGTAAACGAAACGGAACCTACTGCGCATCAAGACATTAAGCAAAAGCGGAAATACCGGCATATTTCCGACCGAAGACTTCTGATTTCAGAATAAGCGGGATATGAGAGGCCTTTTGTACGCTTTTTTACAACCGCACGGCGCACGGCGAAACCGCTACACGGCAACAAAATATGCACCCGCCATTCGTCTTTCTTCTTTTTTTAATGTAACTTTGTCCGCCGAAGAAAGAATACAGACAACAATACACCCAACCGATGAAACAATATTTGGACCTGCTCAACCGCATAATGACGGAAGGCACACGCAAAGGCGACCGCACCGGCACAGGCACGGTAAGCGTGTTCGGACACCAGGCACGGTACAACCTCGAAGACGGTTTCCCGCTGCTCACCACGAAGAAGCTGCACCTCAAGTCGATAATACACGAACTGCTGTGGTTCCTCAGCGGCGACACCAACGTGAAGTATCTGCAGGACAACGGAGTGAGGATATGGAACGAATGGGCCGACGAGAACGGCGAACTCGGCCCCGTCTACGGCCACCAGTGGCGCTCGTGGCCCGACTACAACGGCGGAACGATAGACCAGATAGCCGCCGTGGTGGACCAGCTGAAGCACAACCCCAACTCGCGGCGCATGATAGTGAGCGCGTGGAACGTGGCCGAAGTGGACAGCATGGCCCTGCCGCCGTGCCACACCCTGTTCCAGTTTTACGTGGCCGACGGCCGTCTGAGCCTGCAACTCTACCAGCGTTCGGCCGACACATTCCTCGGCGTGCCGTTCAACATCGCGTCGTACGCGCTACTGCTCCAGATGATGGCGCAGGTGACGGGGCTGCGCGCCGGCGACTTCATACACACCACCGGCGACACACACCTCTATCTCAACCATCTCGACCAGGCCCGCCTGCAGCTCACGCGCACGCCGCGCCCGCTGCCGCGCATGGTCATCAACCCCGACGTGAAGAGCATCTTCGACTTCCGTTACGACGACTTCCTTCTGGAGGGTTACGACCCGTGGCCGCACATCAAGGCCGAAGTTTCCGTGTAATCCACAGCCCTTGCATCCCCAAAAAACGGAAACCAATTTAATAAAAACCGGAAACAGTTTAATATAAAACCGGAAACAACTTTTATTATGACGATAACCATCATAGCCGCCGTGGCGCGCAACCGCGCCATCGGCCACAACAACAAACTGATATACTGGCTGCCCAACGACCTGAAACGCTTCAAGGCGCTCACCACGGGCCACACCATAATCATGGGACGCAACACGTTTCTGTCGCTGCCCAAGGGGGCGCTGCCCAACCGCCGCAACATCGTGCTGAGCCGAACGGTGGCCGAATTTCCTGGATGCGACACTTATGCCTCGCTCGACGAGGCCCTCGCCCACTGCCACGAGGATGAAGACATATATATAATAGGTGGAGCCTCGGTGTACGAACAGGCTATCGGCCGCGCCGACCGCCTCTGTCTGACGGAGGTTGACGACCCCCCGGCCGAGGCCGACACGTTCTTCCCGCCGTACGACGGATGGCGGGAGACGTCGCGCGAGGAGCACGGCACCGACGAGCGTCACGCCCAACGGTATGCCTTTGTGGATTATGAGAGAGAGTAATCCATACAGGCCGGAGCTGTATAAGAATTATGAGACAACACACGGTAGGGACATATTCTTGTATTTGTCCGCCAAATAATTATTGAATATCAATATGTTACGGGCGGACAAATACAAGAATATGTCCCTACCGTGTGTTGTCTCAGTATTTTGATACAGTCGCTTTCCTCCATGTTTCATTTGCTTTTCAATTTGTAACATGGAGACCTTTGCCGTACATATTTAAAAACTTCTGCTACATCGGCGATAATACATAATTATCTTTTGCAGTATCTTTGTTCTTAAACATCAGCACACTGTTGAACGGACATCAGCACTTTGCTGAACAAACATAGGCAATAATATAAAACAAAAGTATTATGTATATCAGAAAAAGACTGATGGCAATGACACTGGCAATAGCGTCGGCAACAGCCATCTGGGGACAAGACCCCAACTTTTACGTGTTCCTCTGCTTCGGACAGTCGAACATGGAGGGAGCAGCCAAACCGGAACCGCAGGACATGGAGAACGTGAGCGAGCGGTTTCTGATGATGGCCGGAGTGGATGACAACGGCAGAAACCGCAAGACGGGCGAGTGGTACAGGGCGCTGCCGCCGCTGTGCCGGCAGAACACCGGACTGACACCGGTTGACTATTTCGGGCGCACGCTGACGGCACGGCTGCCGGAAAACGTGCGTGTGGGAGTGATCAACGTGGCCATAGGCGGCTGCCACATCGACCTGTTCATGCCGGACAGCGTGACAAGCTACGTGAAGAAAGCCCCCGACTGGATGACGGGCATGCTCAAGGCTTACGACAACGACCCTTACAGGCGGCTGATAACGCTGGCCCGCAAGGCGCAGAAAGACGGTGTGATAAAGGGCATACTGCTGCATCAGGGCGAATCGAACACGGGCGACCCACGGTGGGCGCAGAAGGTGAAAACGGTGTACGACAGGATGCTCGGCGACCTCAACCTGAAGCCCGAAGAGGTGCCGTTGCTGGCAGGCGAGACGGTGCAGGCAGGCGGTGAGGGCCTGTGTGTGAGCATGAACAGACAGATTGACGCGCTGCCGCAAACCATACACACGGCGCAGGTGATAAAGTCTGACGGGTGTACCAACGCCGCCGACAAGCTGCACTTCGATGCCGAGGGCTACCGCGAAATGGGCCGCCGCTACGGCGAAAAGATGCTGGCACTGCTCGGCTACGAGACCTACCGCTCCGTAACCGTTCCCGACGATGCCGCAACGGCAGAGACGGCCATTGCCAAAAGCGGTTTCCCGAAGACCGACAGCAGCCGCCGCGCCTACTTCAGCATACAGGCCCCGCAGGCAAAACACGTGCAGGTGGACATCTGCGGAAAGAAATACGACATGGTGCGCGATGAGGAAGGTACATGGACCGGCGTAAGCGACCCGCTCGCAGTGGGCTTCCACTACTACTTCTTCATCGTCGACGGCGTGCAGGTGTCCGACCCCGCCACCGACACATTCTTCGGATGCTTCCGTCAGGCGAGCGGCATAGAGATTCCCGAAAGCGGCGCCGACGGCGACTATTACCGCCCGCAGGCAGGCGTGGAACACGGCCAGGTGCGCTCCATCTTCTATTATGCCGCGACCACAAACGAGTGGCGTCACGCCATGGTTTACACTCCCGCCGAATATGAGAGCAAGAAGAGACAGAAGCAGCGCTACCCCGTTCTCTACCTGCAACACGGCATGGGCGAAGACGAAACGGGCTGGAGCAAACAGGGACGCATGCAGCACATCATGGACAACCTGATAGCATCGGGCAAGGCTGTGCCCATGATTGTAGTGATGGAAAGCGGCGACGTGAAGACTCCCTTCCGCGGAGGAGACAACCGCGCGGGCCGCAGCGACTACGGGTCAACGTTCTGCAAGGTTATCGTACAGGACCTCATACCTTACATCGACTCCCATTTCCGCACACTCACCGACCGCGACAACCGTGCCATGGCCGGACTGTCGTGGGGCGGACACCAGACATTCGACGTGGTTATGGCCAATATGGACAAGTTCGCATGGATGGGCGGCTTCAGCGGAGCCATCTTCGGACTTGACATAAACACCACCTACGACGGCGCGTTCAGCCGTCCCGACGAGTTCAACGGCAAGATTCACCGCCTCTTCCTCAGCTGCGGCTCGGAGGAGAACTTCGGCACCGGCAAGCTCGTAAGCGACTTGCGCGGCGCCGGCATCAACGTCGACTACTACGTATCGCCGGGCACCCACCACGAGTGGCTCACATGGCGGCGCTCACTGCGCGAGTTCGTCCCGCTGCTGTTCAAGAAAAAATAAGAAGGAAAATGAGTGCAAGACAAATTAAGTTTCTGTATAAGAAGACCACGGGCAACCGCCCGTGGTCTTCCAAAATAATAAAGGTGCTGGCCGTATGTGCCGCATCACTGTTCATCGCGACCTATGCCTGCGCGCAAGATTCGACATTCTGCATCGCCAAAGATGGCCGTACCGCTACAATAGTTGTCGACGGACAAGACTGGAAAGGCGTCATCAGGGCAGCCAAAGACCTGGGCGACGACATCGGGAAGGTGACGGGAAAGGCAGATTCTGTAATGACCGCCGGCGATGCGCAACAGATACCCCACGGTTCAATCATCATAGGAACCATCGGCAAGAGCAAGCTCATCGACAGGCTTGTAAGGCAGAAAAAGAGAGACACAGGCAAGGTGAGAGGACAGTGGGAGTCGTTTGTCATCGACATTGCCGACGGCAATCTCGTGGTGGCGGGCAGCGACAAGCGCGGCACCATCTACGGCATCTACACCATCAGCGAGCATATCGGCGTGTCACCGTGGTACTGGTGGGCCGACGTACCCGTAAGGCAGCAGTCCTGTCTCTACTGGGACAAGGGCCGTTTCGTGCAGCCATCGCCCAAAGTGAAGTATCGCGGAATCTTCATCAACGACGAATGGCCGTCGTTCGGAGGATGGGCGACGGAACATTTCGGCGGACTGAACTCGAAGATGTACGCACACCTTGTTCGAGCTTCTGCTGCGTCTGAAGGCCAACTACCTGTGGCCCGCCATGTGGGCTACGGCCTTCAACGAAGACGATGCTGACAGTCCGCGGCTGGCCGATGAATACGGCATCGTGATGGGCACCTCGCACCACGAACCCATGATGCGCTCGCACCGCGAATATCTGAAACGGAAAGACGAGGTGGGGCCATGGGACTATGCCTCGAACAAGGCGCGCATCGACAGGTTCTTCCGCGAGGGCATGGAGCGCAACAGGGCTTACGACAATCTGGTGACCATAGGCATGCGCGGCGACGGCGACGTGGCGATGGGCAAAGGCGACGATGCCGAAAACATGAAGACACTGTCGGATGTGGTAAAAGGTCAGCGGAAGATAATAAAAGACATCTACGGCCGCCCCGACGCCGTGCCGCAGCTGTGGGCCATATTTACGGAGGTGCAGCGTTACTACGATGCCGGTTTCACCGTGCCGGATGACGTCACGCTGCTGCTTTGCGACAACAACTGGGGCTACATCCGCCGCATAGGACGCGACTTCGAACGCAAACGCAAGGGCGGGCTCGGGCTCTACTATCATATCGACATGAACGGCGGCCCGTGGAACGACCGCTGGGTGAACACCACAACCATCCCCAAACTGCGCGAACAGCTGAACCTGGCCTACCGGACCGGGATTGACCGCATATGGATTATCAATGTGGGCGACCTGAAACCGAAGGAAGTGCCCATTGATTTCATCATGCACTATGCGTGGAATCCTGATGCAGTGAAGGCCGGAGATGAGCGGCAATGGCTTGAAGACTTTGCCCGCGGTGCCTTCGGAGAGGCGTTTGCCAAAGAGGCGGCCGACCTCATCGCCGGATATACCAAGTATAATCTGTGGCGAAAGGCCGAAGTGCAGGTGCCGGGAATATTCAATCATGAAGAGATGGCCCGCACAGACAGCCTGTGGCTCTCGCTTGCAAGCCGTGCGGAAACGCTGCGTACGAGGATTCCCGCCGAGACACAGGACGCCTTCTACCAGCTGGTTTATTATCCGGTTGTGGCCAGTGCCGGAGTGGCTTTGCTCTACAATGCCGCCACACGCGGCAACTCCCCTCTCGTCGAACAGCTGATGGAACGCGACAAAATGTTGGGCGAACACTATCACCGGATAGCCGGAGGAAAGTGGAACAAGATGATGCAGGACAACCATATCGGCTACACCAAATGGTCGATACCCGACAAGAACACCAATCCCACCACTCTTTCCTTCAACACCGACCACATTGCCGACGGCACGGCTCCCACCAGTGAATACCACATCGCCGCATGCCGGTACGACCGCCGGAGCGACGGCCGCGGTGCTTCGTGGATGTTTCTGCCCGATCTCGGGCGTGGCGAGGGCTGCATGGGCAGCAGCGACGTGACTGTACAGAGCAGCGGTGCCTCGCTGGAGTATGACATTGACCTCTCGACGCAGTCCGTCGCCATAGGTATTCTGCCCATACAGGATGTCCATCCCGCCCGCGGGCTCCGGCTCGGAGTGCAGATTGACGACCGTCCGATGCTGACAGTGGATGCCCGTCAGGGATTTTTCGACCTGTTTCAGGAATATACTCCAAAGAATCTCGCCCAATCCAAGGTGCTGAAACCACTGCCCTCACCGGGCAATCTCGCTTTAAGCGGTTACTGGAAAGGCAGGATGCTGCCCCGGCGTTCCGAGGTTTTCGACAATCTCCGATGGCTCAATGTCACGCTTCCCGACATCGATCCCGGCAGACACACGCTGAAACTCATAATGATTGACCCCGAAATCGTCATCGAACAGATTGCCGTCAATCCGGATAACAACCATTACAGTTATTTCGGCAAGTAACGTTTATACAAGACAACACTTCATTTCATAACGTCCGTTATGGCGTCACGGCACTGCTCCATAAGCCATTTGGGCGTGCTCGTGGCGCCACAGATGCCTACGGTGCGTATGCCCTCAAGCCACTCAGGCAGTATCTCGCCGGGGCCTTCGATGAGGTGGCTGTTGGCGTTCACGCGCAGACACTCGTTGAAAAGCACCTTGCCGTTGCTGCTCTTGCGGCCGCAGACAAAGAGAATGAGGTCGTGGCGGGTGGCAAAGGTGCTGATGTTGGGCATGCGGTTGGCCACCTGACGGCAGATGGTGTCGAAGCTGCGGAATGTGGCCGAGGGTGAGATGTGGCTCTGTATGTAGTCGATGATGCGGTGGAACTCGTCAAGCGACTTCGTTGTCTGCGAGTAAAGGTAGATGTCGCGGCCGAAGTCGAGCTTGGCAACATCGTCAAACTGCTCTATCACTATGGCGCGGCTCTCCGTCTGCCCCACAAGTCCGAGCACCTCGGCATGGCCCTTCTTGCCGAAAATCACTATTTGGGAGGGAGCCCCCTCCGGCTCCCCCAAGGTGGGAAAGACGGGAGATGTGCCACCCGTGGAACGCGACGATTCATACTGCGCCTTGATGCGGCGCTGCAACTGCAGCACCACGGGGCACGTGGCGTCTATTATCTCTATATTGTTGCGGCGTGCAAGCTCGTATGTTTCGGGCGGTTCGCCGTGGGCACGCAACAGCACTTTCACGTCGTGAAGCCGCCGCATGTCATCGTGGTTGATGGTTATCAGCCCCATGCTGCGCAGACGCTCGCACTCCATACCGTTGTGCACGATGTCGCCGAGGCAGTAGAGTGTCTTGCCCCCGGCCAGTTCTTCCTCCGCTTTCTTTATGGCAGTGGTCACACCAAAGCAGAATCCGCTGCCGCTGTCGATTTCTATTTGTAGCATTGTTTCTTAAGAAATTAAAGGATTTTTTCAGGAGTTAAGGAGTTAAAGGGAGTTATCGCTCCCTGCGGTCGCTAAGGAGTTAAGCCACATGCAGCATAAAGTATAGTTTCTTCGTTCATATACAACTTATATTTAATTAATAGAATGATAATGAAACTTTTATATTGCATTTGGCTTAACTCCTTAACTCCATTTTACTCCTTAACTCCTTAAAAAGGCTCCGCCCGCGTTAAAATACCTGTCCAGCAAATCCTTTGCCGCCATGAAACTGGTCTTTTCGCCGGCAAGAACGATGCGCTCCGCCTCCTGAAGGCGCGCCTGTATGTCGGGATTGTTGTAGAAGTGGCTGCGCAGATGTTCGTTGATACTCTCGTACATCCAGTATTTGCTCTGCTCGTTACGGCGGTAGTCGAAGTAGCCGTTGGCCTTTACGAAGTCGATATACTCGTACACCATGTCCCAAATATCCTTTATTCCCGTACCGTAGAATCCGCTGTAACAGAGCACGCGCGGCGTCCATCCGCTCTCCGGCTGCGGGAAGAAATGGAGGGCGTTGCGGAACGATGTGGCCGCCATGTGGCACTTGTCCACATTCTCTCCGTCGCACTTGTTGATGACAATGCCGTCGCTTATCTCCATAATACCGCGCTTTATGCCCTGCAGTTCGTCGCCCGTACCGGCCAACTGGATGAGCAGAAAGAAGTCAACCATCGAGTGACAGGCCGTCTCGCTCTGCCCCACACCCACGGTCTCCACGAATATCTTGTCGAATCCGGCGGCCTCGCAGAGGATGATTGTCTCGCGTGTCTTGCGGGCAACACCGCCCAACGACCCCGCCGAAGGGCTGGGACGGATGAACGACGACGGGTGCTGGGCGAGCTTCTCCATGCGTGTCTTGTCGCCAAGGATACTGCCCTTGGTGCGTTCCGAACTTGGGTCGATGGCGAGCACGGCCAACTTGCCGCCGTGTTCCCTGAGCACATGTATGCCGAACTCGTCGATGCTGGTCGACTTGCCGGCCCCCGGCACACCGCTGATGCCCACACGTACCGACCGCCCGCTGTGCGGAAGGCACTTCTCTATCACCTCCTGCGCCTTGGCGCGATGGTCGGGATTGACACTCTCGACAAGCGTTACGGCCTGGCTGAGCACGGTGACGTCACCGCGCAATATGCCTTCCACCATCTCTGCGGCGGACAACTCGCGCCGGCGGTAACGGTTTCGTTTGAGATACGGATTTATTATCGACGGCTGTTCCACACCGCCATTGACGGTCAGCCCCTTATACTCAGCATTGTTTTCCGGATGTTCCATATTCCTTGATTTTATAAAAAGACGATAGGATTATTTACTCTTACCTCTCCGTTCTTAATTCTTACTCAAAACTTTATGTAGGTAATCATACCTCTTCACTCATCACTTTTCACTCTTCGTTATTCCCTCTTCACTCTTTGACATTAATCTTTATCACCACCTTCGCCTTGTCCGGGTCGTTGGTAATCATGAGCACACGAGGTTTGGAACGCTGTTTCTCCAACTCGTCACGCAGGGCGGTAATCTTCAGTTTTGTCGACTCGCCGGGCGTGAGTTCGCGTTTGCCCAACGTAACTTTCAGGCCGGCCGTGAACATCTGCAGCGACGATATCTTCAAATCGGTACGGCCGTTGTTGGTAATGATTATCTGGCCGCTCTTCTTCGACTTGCCGTCGAATACGAAATCGAGCGAGTCTGCCGACAGCGACATCTTCGGTCCGTACTGCTTCTGTGCGTCTGTCATGCCGTCGAAGTTGGGCAGCAGTACCGCCGACACGGGCAGTTCGTTGTCGCTGCTCACCTTCTCGCCGAGATTGCTTGCCACATATACGGACGTTTGGGTGAGCCCGTAATCGTGCAACTTCGAGGAATGAAGCATCACCGATATCTTTCCGGAGTGTCCCGGCGACAGCTGCTCGGGCGTGACAATGGCCGAAAGGTAGGGCGGCAGGTGCATCATCGTGGGTGTGAACACCGTGCTGCCCACATTCATTATATGAATATCCTGCACCGGATTCTCCCCCTTGTTCACATCGTCAAACTCCAATTCGTTGCGGTCGAGCAGCAAATCGCCCATCGCAAACGGATAAGATGCGGCGTTGTCCTTAAGCTCGGCCATCACGATACCGGTCATGTTGACATACAGCGGCTCCTTGCTGCCGTTGCTCACTATGCGCATGCTCTTGTCGAAATGGCCGAGCTGGCGCGCGTCGTACGTCAGTTTCATCACAAACTTGTCGCCGGCCGCAATATCCTTTTTGGGATATTCCACCGCGGTACACCCGCAACTTGTCCTCACATCCGTTATCTTCAACTTGCGGTTGCCCTTGTTGCGCATCTCGAAAACGGCCGTTATCGGCCTGTTGTATGCCACAGGTCCGCAGTTGACGGTGGCCTTGGTCACCTGAAGCCGCTGCGCCGACACCGGCAGCATTGCCATCATAAGCAGCGATGTTATAATTGTCTTCCTGTTCATTTTATAGTATCTGTTTCTTTATTTCACAGTTATTGTCTGCGACTTTGCCGTGGCGCGGTACTCCGGAGCGTATGCACATCCGGCGGTACACGTGCCCGTTTCGTATGTTCCGGCGCGGTCGATATGATATTCAGTCTCTATGACGCGCCTGCCCTTCGGCATGCGGTCGAAGTAATAGTTGGTGGTATTGTCCTTTGGCGAGCAGTACATGCCGCTGCGGTAGCCGCTAAACTGTACCACAGGCTCCATGCAGGCGGCACGGCGGTCGACAACCTGAACGAAGTCGAGGTCGCGGCTTGCCTCTACGGTGATGCGCACGACGATGCGGTCGCCCACGGAGAGCGCTGCCTTGTCGGCACTCTTGTAAGTCTTGTCTCCGGTCTTCACCAGCACCTCACGCTTCACGCTTATGCCGCTGCCCGTGCCCTTTATGTCCGATGACTTCTGCATGAACTGGGCGTAGAGAGCACCCCACGACGTGCCTTCGGATGTCTTCTCGGCCGTAAACGTCTTTCCCTTCGGCGCGTCGACAACGGTCTTCACATATCCCAGACCGGCCGTGGCCTCGGGCGCGGCGAGACGTTTTCCGTCGATGGCAAGCACGCTCTGCTCGCGTGCGGCCAGCGCCTTCGTGTTGTCGAAGAGGAACGCATAGACGGCATCGACACTGTTCACAGGCGTATCCCAGGCCTGGGTGCGCTTCTCCTGAAGCAGCCAGCGGCGCATCTCGTCAACGGTCTGGCGGTCTTCGGGCGTTACTGTGGCTATGGCCTCTATGGCCGCCACCTCGGTGGGAATACGGTAGTCGCGCCACGAGTACGCCGCACGGCGGGTGTCATAGTAGCGTCCCATCTCTTCGGTGTACACCGTATATTCCTTCAGGCTCCTCACATACTCGCGGCTCTTCTGCCCCTCTCCGTGCTTGGCAAGGATTATGGCGGTAAGCGCCTTCTCGTACATGGTCTGCCCGGCGATGTCTTTCTTCAGCAGGGCGATGAGATAGTTGCATGCCGACTGCACCGATGCCGACCGGCTGCGGCCGTCGACGGCCCTGAGATAAAGGTACTGCAGCGTCGTGACACCGGGGAACGAGGGCTTCACGCCCTTGCGTTCGTCCTTCCTCATCCGCTCCACGTCCTTCACAATCTCCTTGTCCATATAGCCTATGGCCGACGCGAGCATCTTCTTTGTGGCCTGCTGCGTGCCCGTCATACTGTTCAGACGGACGAGCGTCTGGGCGATCTCCACCGTCATGTACATGCTTCCGTCCATGCCCGGGCACCAGCTCCACGAACCGTCGGACAGCTGCAGCCGGGCCAGTTTGTCTGCGGCCATGGCACTGCGGTTGGCCGTCATCGACTCGTTGAAGAAGTCGGCGAGCCGCTGTTTCTGCTCCGTCTCGCGGCCGGCATCGGCCACCCACGGCGTCTCAGCAAGCACGATGTCCTTCAGCGGGGCGTTCTTTTCGAGACTGCTCATGAGCGAAGTCTCCGTGCTGCGCTCCATACGCCAGCGGTCGAAGGTGGTCTTCACTGCGGGATTTGCGCCCACAATGCTTCCGGCTATGGTGTTGGCGTAGAGCGCCGTGGCCTGCTCGACGGCGTTGTCATCGCGCGGCGTGCCCATCGAAGGCAGCGCCTGCACCATCATCCAGGCCGGATTGTTGGTGTATTCCACCGTCAGACGGCCGTTGCGGCTCTTGGCGGGGAACAGTTTCGATATGTCAACCGTCTTCGTGCCCGGCCCGTTCTGAGTGAACGGCACCGTCACCGTCACCTGCTCCGCGTCGGGGAGTATCGGAAGATAGTGCTGCTCGCCGTCGCTGAAGGTCTTGCCGGCAGCGGTGATGCGGCACACCAGCAGACTGTGTGCGCCGTCGGGCGTATAGCTGAACTTGACAACAGCCGTGCTGTCGGGGCTGACATTGAAGTCGGACGACTGCGAATAAACCTCGCGGTCGGTCTCCGGGTCGACAAGAACCATGCGTGCCTTGCCCCGGGCCGCAGCCGTTCCGGTGTTGAAGATGCGGGCCTGTATCTGCGCCTTGTCGCCCACGCGGACGAAGCGCGGCACATTGGGCTGCACCATAACCTCCTTTGCCGCCACGGCCTCGCCGCCGATGATGCCGCTCATCATGTCGGCCGTGTGGGCCATTCCGATGAACCGCCACGTCGTGAGCGAGCCCGGCAGGGTGAACGAGAGGCTCACCGTACCGTCCTTGTCGGCAAGCAGAGCCGGATAGAAGAACGCCGTCTCGTCAAGATTCTCGCGCATCTGCACCTCCTGACCGCCAACACCGGCACCTTCATCCGCAGCGTCGGCCGCGGCCTCCTCGGTCTCCTGCCAGGCTGGCGCGCCGTTCCTCATCTTGAGTCCGCCTATTGTTCCTCCCGACGCAGCCATTACCGGAGCATAATCGGCCATATCGGCCTTGGCGGCAACCTTCACCTCACGCAACACAGCAGATTCCTTATACATCTTCCGGCTCTCCGCCATCGTTGTCATCACCTGCCCGAATCCGTAATACGAACCCGGGAAAAGACTGTGGTCGAAGCGGCTCGGGGCAAACGCCTTCCACGAAAGCGACTTCCACGAGGCCGTGCCGTAGAACGACTCTCCGTGCTGATAAGGCATCGTCAGGTACATATACGGCACATTGAGCCACACCGAGGGGCTGAAATGCCAGTCGTGGCGGGCTATCTGGTCGAGCGACTTGTCGTAGAGCGTGGCCATGAGCTGCGCGTCGGCGGGCGTTCCGTCGGGTTTGAGCACGGTCATGCGCCACTCCTCTTTCTGCCCGGGAGTGAGACGGTCGCGGAACGTTGTCCACTTCATCTTCAGCTGTTTGTCGGGAACAGGGCGCCGTATGGTGACATTATATGTATGGCACTCGCCGTTCTTTACCCACGCAAACACCATGGACAAGCCGTTACCGTACTCCTCTCTGTATGTAAACTTGCGGTTTATCAAGGCATTGCTGATGTCGGTGCGGCCGCTCTCAACGATGGTGTTGCCCGACACAATGGTGTAGATGACGTGCACATCCTTGTCCGACGAGCCCAGCTGAAGCGTCACGGGGCTGCCGTCGCGGGGGAACGACTCCGCCGAAACGTAGAACCAGTCGCGGGTGTCGGCGGGCGGCACGGTGTCGTCAAGTCCGAAAACGACGAAGTCCTGCTCCAGCGTGTCGGTCTCGCATACGGCCACAAGCCGGTGCCTGCCTGAGGCAAGCCGCCCGTCAAAGGCGAAGGCATTGCCCGTGCGGGCGTTCTTCCATTCGCCGTCGCCTATGCGGAAACGCACGTCGGCATCGACATTTATGCCCGCCGCATTGCGCAGGGTGAACGTCAGCGTCTTCAGGCTGTCGGCCAGAATCTTCTCCGGAACATCGCTCGTGAGCACTGTGGTGCGGTTGCCGAGCGGTATGCTCATGCTCCCGCTGTGACTCTCGCCGCCCATGTCTGTAACGTCGGCATCAACCACGAAGTTGTAGAACACCGGCAACTTGCGGTTTGCAGCAGCCACGGCATCGTCGGGCAGCACCACCGGCACGTCGACGGCGAAAGCTCCGTCGGCTCCCGTCGTGGCAGTTCCGCTAAATACTGTCTCGCCCGAAGCGGGATAATATGATGACGACATTCTGTCGTACATGCTGCAACAGCGCCACCACAACGCCACGTTGCGCCTTACGGTATACCGCACCGCTGCGCCCTGCACCGGCACGCCGGCGTATGTCAAGGCCTTAGCCCTGACCGTCAGGGTGTCGCCGTTCTTGTACTTTTCGTTTATCTCGGGGAACTCAACGCGGAACGTGGGGCGCTTGTATTCCTCCACCCGCACCGATGATGACGAGCCGTTGACCACGACCGTGAACATGCCGTTGAGCGCGCCCACGGGCAGCGTGAAGTCGGTGGAACAGGTTCCGTACTTGTCGGTGGTGAGCTCGCGCTCCTCCACCACCTTGTGGTTGGCGTCGCGAAGCACGGCCTTCACCGTCTTTCCCGCCACGGCCTTGTGGTTCACCGCGCCGGCGGGTTCATAGACAACGGCCGCCACGTGCACAGTCTGTCCGGGGCGGTAGATGCGCCGGTCGGTGAAGATGGAGGTCGACTCGCCGCTCCTTTGGTTTTCACTGTAACGGTAAGCGCCGTAGGCCGTCCACACCGGAGCGGCCTTGTCCTTGTCTGTATATGCGTATATTTCCTTGCCATAAGCTGCGTTTGCATGCTTGCACACGGCCTCGCCGTTGGCGTCGCACGTCAGCGTGACGGCGGGATCGGACTGCCGGCGGCCCGTACCCTTCACCCTGACCTTGGCTCCGGGCAGCGGCTGACCGGTAGTGGCGCTCACCACCACATAGCGCATCGAGTCGCCCGGCAGCGGATTGTACATGCAATAAACGTCGCTCACGTAGTACATGCGGCGCTCGGTAGTAGTGGCCGGCACGGTCTGTAACTCCACCATGTATACGCCCACGGGCAGTCCTGCGAGCGTCAGCGAGTCGCTGAACGTCTGCCAGTCGGGGCGCGACATGTACGTGCGCACCTGCCGTTTGTCGGGCAGAGCCTTGAGAAGCGGCTTCAGACGGCGGTAGTCATTGTTGTTGGCGGGCGTTCCGCTATAGTCGCCGCCCACCGCAGCACGGTATACATTCATCGTCAGCGACGTGATGTTGCGCAGGTTGTCCAGCCGTATCGTCTGACTGACACCCGGCTCCACCTTGCCTTTCTCCATATACGCCGCAAACTGCGACGCCGTGAGTTCGCGTTCGGCATTGCGCAGATAGTTTGCCCGCTGCCATCCGCCCCACTTGTCGAGGGCGCGGCGTATGAAGGCGACTTTGTCTTCCGCCGTCACGTCGGGGCACTCCTGCATGTAGTCGTACCGCTCTATGGCCACCTCGCAAGCCACATCGAGGTCGCCGAAGACATGGAGGACGGAGTCGAGTGAGTTGATGTATTCCGACTGCTTGTGGCTCTTTCCCACTGTCGGCCTGCCGTGGCGCAGCAGCTCGAGGGCCGAAATGCACGTGGCCCGACGCATGCCGGTGGTCTTGTACCAGTTGAGCATGGTCTCAAAGTCCTCCGTCTCGTAGCCCAAAACACTGAGCATGTCGCCGCCGAAAACAGAGGCGTTGTATCCCTTTTCCACCAGCGGCTCATAGCCGGTGGTCTTTGCCGCCGCCAGTTTTCCGGGATTTGCCATCGCCAACCGGCGGTAGCGTGCGGCCACGGTGTCGCTCCCCTCGCCCATCCGGCGTGCATTGTCGGTGTATATCCGGTAGAGCACGGCGGCATAGACGGCCTGTGTCACGCCGTCCGCCTCTGTGCGTTGCCTGGCTTCCATCCGCCTTACGGCGGGCATGAGCGAGTCGGGCGACACGACGGTCTGCACGGCCATGCCCTTCAGCTCGGCCTTTATCAACTGGCCGTACGCCTTTTCGCCGGCGGCCTTATCAGCTATCTTACGCAGAACGTCAAGCTGTGTCTTCGGCAGATCCTTCTTTTCTGCCGACCGTTCCTGTGTCCACAATGCCGTGTATGTCTGCGCGGCAACTGCCAGCGGCAGCAACAACATGGCCGCAAGTGTTATTTTACGTATATTTCGCATGGGAGTTTTCATTTTAATTCTTCTGTTTCATTTATATATGACAATACTTGCACTTTTAGCAAACGCAATTCACTTGTGATTACTTTCCATACAATATCTTTTTCAACCTGATGATAACCATGAACAAGAAAATGACGCATACCTTTTATCTGCCTCCATGGTGTCTCCGGATGAGAATCGCGGAATTCCTGAGTAAGCATATAGGCAGCCTCACCAATAATCATTATGTTATATACAACAGCATGATAGCGCATAGTGTCACTAACAAAATCATCATAGCTTATACCGTCTGTATATTCAAAGACGGACTCTATCGCTGTAAGCATATGGCGCAAACGGGCCGGATCCTTAATTTGCTCTCTCATAAATAAGTATTTTATCACGTTCTGCACTCTCCTTCGCAAAATCCATGAGTGACCCTTCTGTTATCAAATCCACCTCACGCCCAAGCAAATCTTTCAGGTCTTCATACATTCCTCCAAGAGTAAACAGACTGAAATGTTGCGTCTTGTCAGGAACAAGAAGTATGTCCACATCGCTGTACACATTCTCCTCACCACGTGAGAATGAGCCGAACAGCCAAGCTCTTTCCACCGGCTGGGTAGAAAGATACTGCTGTATAGTATGTATCATGTCCGTATTCATAAACATCATATTGAGACAACAAAGATAAGACATTTATCCCACAAAGCAAAGCTTTTTCACTGTCATAAAGCATGTTTTCCATTTTTTTAATGTGTAAGACGGCAAATCAATCCTGTGGCGGGATAAAAACGACCGGATGTGAAGCCACAGGCCATGTCCGTACACGCGTCGGACGGTCAGGCATTTCACACCCTTTGGGTATATACCGCCAAAAGAAAGAAACGATGAAACGCACTCTCTGAAATATCATTACTTTAACGTATGTTAAGCGACACCCTGACCGCCATTTCTGCACTACGGCGCGAAATACGCGATTTTTCGCAAAAATGGGGAGTGCTGACAGTCAGCGTGTTACGCGAATGTTAATTTGTCAACATAGCAGAGAGACCTCTTTTACACTCCAATTAGGCCGTAATTGCATTGCGGTTAGGCCGTAGTTGCAATGCAAGTACGGCCTAACCGGAGTGTAAGGAGGGCCTAAAGGCAAGTCAGGGGCGCCAAAACGGTGTTTCAACAAGGCAAAAAAGGCCTTGTCGTCTCTCTATTTTGAGAAAAAAGAAATGTTAAATTTTCGATATTTCCATTACTTTTTAATATCTCTTAACGCAGCATCCGGAGATTCAATCACGACTCCGCCCATACGCAAAAAGTCATTCCCGCGGGCGTACGGAGGACCGGGCGGCACCCTTGCATCCGGGACACTTGCCCGTTCCGCCGCAGTTGCGGCAATCGACAAAGCGTCCCCCGTCTTGCGACATGACATAATTGCGTTTGTTTCCGCCGCATGCCGCACACACTCCCGAACCGTCGCAATGGGCGGCATCGGCAGGAGAGGTCTTGCGGCACGGCACGGCTGCCAACCGGAATGTCCGCACATTCGCTGTCGTGTCGGCCACGGCCGGTGCCAAAGTGTCTACAGCCGATGTGTCGGAAGGGGAGACAACACGCATAACCGAGTCGCCCACCATCTCAATCTTCACGCCCTCCACCGTCTTCAGCGAGTCGCGAATACGCTCCATCCGCTCCTTCTGCATCTTCTTGATCATCTTGGCGCCCTTTACACCCTGATAAACAATATATCCTGCCATGGCCGGCGGATAATATGTCCAAAACGGCATTTTATCACCTTTGTCCTTCTTTTGCTTTTTCTTCTTCTTTTTCTTGCCTTTCACAACCACGCTGTCGGCACCGGCACACGCAGTGTCAGCTGCCGCCACGACCGCCGAATCACAAGACAACGTAAACTCCGACGGCAACGGCGGACGCACGCCCGGCGCTGACAACAAAGACGACAGGGAGGGCACGGCCACAAACACTGTCAACAACGACAACACAGTCAAACTCTTTATTACATTCATTTTCGTTAATTTTATATATCACACTATTTCGTCAAGCCTATTGTCAAAGTAAACTTTTCCGGACATTTCCATAACAAGACAATGTTGTAGGGCAGAGCGAAAAAACGTGCATAAACATGAATCTTAGATAAAAATATGTACCGCAAAGATAGGCATTAAACATTCAAAATCCAAAAATCTTATAAGTTTTTTGGATTCAATTCCAAAATTATTATAAGATTT
>NZ_URNN01000058.1 GCF_900549175.1 uncultured Prevotella sp.
CAGCCGTTTGCCGTGGCCGAGCAGTTTACGGGTCTGCCGGGCGTGATGGTGAGCATAGAAGACACCATCAAGGGCTTCAACGCCATACTCGACGGCGAGGTGGACGACCTGCCGGAGCAGGCCTTCCTCAACGTGGGAACCATCGAAGACGCCAAGGCCAAGGCCAAGAAACTGCTTGAGGCTGCCAAGGGTAACTGATTGACAACAACCGATTTAATATACAAGCATGAATCTAAGAATGAAAATTGTCACACCAGAGAGGATTGTCTACGACGGAGACATCGTGAGCGTGCGCGTGCCGGGGTCGCTCGGCTCGTTCGAGATACTCGAAAACCACGCCCCCATCATCTCCGCCCTCGACCCCGGTATGGTGGAGTACACAGCCAAGACGGGTGAAAGGACCGAACTCCAGATATCGGGCGGATTCGTCGAGGTGAAGAAGAACGAGGTGAGCTTGTGTGTCGAACTGTAGTGTATGATGATGATGCTTATGGGCGGAATGACACATGACAGTGAAGGCATGACAAAAAACCGTATGGGCAATGATGCCGGAAAGATTGCCGGACGTTATCTGAAGCAGGGCTTGTGGCTGACGGCGGGCATACTTCTCGCCGGACTGCTGGCGATGAATGTCTTCGCACTCGACGCGATGCTGGCACCGCTGGTGGTAAGTGCCGTCTTCTCGGTGTTGACCGAGGCGGCCGACTCCGCCGTGTGGCGGAGGGTGGCACAGCGTAACCCCGAAGGCCTGACAACGTTCTACACGGCTGTATCAGGATTCCGCATGCTGCTGGCCCTGGCCGTGATGCTGGTCTACTACATCGTGGCGGGCAGCGGGGCGATGACGGTGTTCTTTCTTGTGTTCATGTCGTTCTATGTGGTGCTGCTGGTGCATCATGCCGTGTTCTTCGCAAAGGTGTCCAACCGGTAGCATACGCAGCGCATACACACATGACGGTGATTCGAGTTGGATGATGTAAAGAGAGTATATTCAAGTAATATATAATGTTATAATGAAACGTATAAAGTCAATATTGCTCCTGATGGTGGTGGCGTTGCTGCCCCTGCGCATGGCCGCGGCTGGCGGACACGGCGGGGAGGGCGGCGAGCTGAACATCCCGGAGATAGTGCTCGACCACTTGGCCGACGCCTACGAATGGCACATAGCCTCGTATGAGGGCAGGCACCTCAGTATACCGCTGCCCATAATAGTGCGCAGCGGAAACACGGGCGAGTGGCACTTCTGTACGGCACACTCCCTGCCGGAGGGCTTCTTCTTCGACGCCGCACATCACGGCAAGATATACGAGAAGATGGCCGACGGCACGACGGAGCGCCCCATCGACCTCAGTCTGACCAAGGCCGTGGTGCAGATATGGATAGTGGTGGCAGTGCTCATCGCGGTGTTCCTCTCGTGTGCCCGCTGGTACAGGAAGCGCGACGCGCGGAGCGACGCCCCGGGCGGATTTGTGGGCATGATAGAGATGCTCGTGATGTCGATAAACGACGACGTGATAAAGTCGTCGATAGGCGAGAAGCACTACCGCAAGTATGCCCCATACCTGCTCACGGTGTTCTTCTTCATATTCACGTGCAACCTGATAGGCCTGATACCGGTATTCCCCGGCGGTGCCAACGTGACTGGAAACATCAACATCACGCTCTTCCTCGCGCTATGCACGATGCTGGCAATCAACCTGTTCGGCAACAAGGAGTACTGGAAGGAGATATTCTGGCCCGAGGTGCCGCTATTCCTCAAGGCCTATCCCGTGCCGGTAATGCCGGTGATAGAGCTCTTCGGCGTGTTCACCAAGCCGTTTGCGCTGATGATTCGTCTCTTCGCCAACATGATGGCGGGACATGCCGTGATATTGAGTTTCACGTGCGTGATATTCCTCGGATGGTCGATGGGTGTGGGTTTCGGTCTGGGACTGAACGCGTTCAGCATCGTCATGCTGCTCTTCATGAACTGTCTGGAGGTGCTGGTGGCTTTCGTGCAGGCGTACGTATTCACCATGCTCAGCTCGGTGTTCATCGGCCTTGCACACAAGGAGGAACACCATTGAGAAAGGGAAGAGTGAAGAGTTTTGAGTGAAGAGTTTTGAGTGAAGAGTTTTGAGTGAAGAGTTTTGAGTGAAGAGGTATGATATGCTTCAGGGCAATACCTACCGCACCTACCACACCTACTTTACCTACCTCACCTACTCACACCCACCCCCCTACCTAAAAAAAAGAAAAAACAAAAAAGTAACATCAAATAAAAAACATTAACGATTATGATTATTTCAACATTATTGGCCGCTGAGGGCCTGGCTCAGCTGGGTTGCGGTCTGGGAGCAGGTATTGCAACGATTGGTGCAGGTTTGGGAATCGGCAAGATTGGCGGCAGCGCCATGGATGCCATCGCACGTCAGCCGGAGGCTACGGGAAAGATCCAGACCAACATGATTCTTACATCGGCTTTCGTCGAGGGCTGCGCCCTGTTCGCCATAGCAGCCTGTGCGTTCCTTATCAAATAACCTGAGTATTTCTCTGATAAAGAAATAGCAAATGGAACTGAATTTACCGGCAATTCTGACGCCCGATCTCGGTCTCCTCTTCTGGATGGCTGTTGCGTTTCTGGTGGTCTTCGCTGTGCTTGCCAAGTTCGGCTTTCCCGCCATCACGAAGATGGTGGAGGAGCGCAAGCAGTACATCGACGACAGCCTGCGCAAGGCCCACGAGGCCAACGAGAAGCTGGCCAACATACAGAAGGAAGGTGAATCCATCTTGCAGGAGGCTCGCGAGCGGCAGGCGCAGATATTGAGCGAGGCTGCCGCCACACGCGACGCCATCGTGGAGAAAGCCCGGGAGACAGCCCGCGTGGAGGGTGCCAGATTGCTCAGCGAGGCCAAGGCCGAGATAGAGAGCGAGAAGCAGGCCGCCATCAGCGACATACGCAGGCAAGTGGCTGCGCTCAGTGTGGAGATAGCGGAGAAGCTGCTGCGCGAGAAGCTCTCCACCGACAAGGCTCAGATGGATTTGATAGACAGAATGCTGGATGAGGTTTCTTCTTCTGATAAAAAGTAAAAGGCTATGGAGATAGGAGTAATATCTGTAAGATATGCACGCGCACTGCTCAAAGGGGCCACCGACGCACATCTTGAGGATGATGTCTACCGCGACATGCAGACGCTGGCGGCGAGCTTCGGCGCCGTGCCCCAGCTCAGGCAGACGATAGACAACCCCATGCTTCAGAAAGACAGCAAGCTGTCACTGCTCACCACGGCAGCGGGTGATGCGCCGTCGGACCTGACGAAGGCATTTCTCGGCATGGTGCTCGACAACGGCCGTGAGGACATCATGCAGTTCATGGCCAACTCGTATATCACTCTTTACAGAAAACAGAAGAACATCATCCGCGGCAAGCTCACCACCGCCGCCCGCGTGCAACCTGCCACAGAGCAGAAGATGCGACGCATGGTGACGGGCAGGACAAACGGAACTGTGGAGTTTGAAACCGAGGTGGACCCCGACATCATCGGCGGATTCGTACTCGAATATGACACCTACAGGATGGACGCCAGCGTGAAAAGCAGGCTCGCAGGCATCCTCACGGCACTGCGATAACAGAAACGGACAGTGGGGATGACGTTCGGAGAATGACGTCACGCACGCGGTTCAACATTCAAAATTCGTAATACAAAAAGAGATTATGTCAGATAAAATAAAACCAAGCGAAGTGTCAGAGGTGCTGCTCGAACAGCTCAGGGGCATCAGCGGCAGCGCAAAGTTTGACGAGGTGGGCACCGTGCTCCAGGTGAGCGACGGTGTGGCACGCATCTACGGACTGCGCAACGCCGAGGCCAACGAGCTTCTGGAGTTCGAGAACGGCACTATGGCCATCGTGATGAACCTGGAGGAAGACAACGTGGGTTGTGTGCTTCTCGGAACGACATCGGGCATCAAGGAGGGCATGGTGGTGAAGCGTACGGGGCGCATAGCCTCGATACGCGTCAACGACAACATGCTCGGACGTGTCATTAACCCGCTGGGACAGCCCATCGACGGAAAGGGTGACATCGACATGGCCGGCTCGTTCGAGATGCCTCTCGACCGCAAGGCTCCGGGTGTGATTTACCGTCAGCCGGTGAAGGAGCCGCTGCAGACGGGCATAAAGGCCGTCGACTCGATGATTCCCATCGGGCGCGGACAGCGCGAGCTAATCATCGGCGACCGACAGACGGGAAAGACGGCCATCGCCGTTGACACCATCATCAACCAGAAGAGTTTCTACGACGCGGGAAAACCCGTATACTGCATCTATGTGGCCATAGGCCAGAAGGCCAGTACGGTGGCCGCACTGGTGTCTACGCTGAAGGAGCGCGGGGCCATGCCCTATACCATCATCGTGGCCGCCACGGCAGCCGACCCTGCAGCCATGCAGTATTACGCTCCGTTCGCGGGTGCCGCCATCGGCGAGTATTTCCGCGACCGCGGACATTCGGCACTGGTGGTATACGACGACTTGTCGAAACAGGCCGTGGCCTACCGTGAGGTGTCGCTCATCCTCCGCCGTCCGTCGGGACGCGAGGCTTATCCGGGCGACGTGTTCTACCTGCACAGCCGTCTGCTGGAGCGTGCCGCAAAGATAAACGACCAGCAGGAGGTGGCGGAGCAGATGAACGACCTGCCCGAGTGCATGAAGGGACACGTGCGCGGCGGCGGCTCGCTTACGGCTCTGCCCATCATCGAGACGCAGGCCGGCGACGTGTCGGCTTACATCCCGACAAACGTGATTTCAATCACCGACGGACAGATATATCTGGAGTCTGACCTCTTCAACCAGGGCTTCCGTCCGGCCATCAACGTGGGTATCTCGGTATCGCGTGTGGGTGGTTCGGCACAGATAAAGAGCATGAAGAAGGTGGCCGGTACGCTGAAGATAGACCAGGCACAGTACCGCGAGCTGGAGAGCTTCTCGAAGTTCTCGAGCGATATGGATGCCGTGACGGCCATGACGCTCGACCGCGGACGAAAGAACAACCAGCTGCTCATACAGCCGCAGTACAGCCCGATGCCGGTGGGAGAGCAGATTGCCATCATCTATTGCGGTACGCACGGACTGATGCACGACGTGCCGGTGGAGAAGGTGCGCGAGTGTCAGGACGCTTTCCTCGACAAGCTGCGCTCAACCCATCAGGAGGTTATCGACACGCTTACGGGCGGAAAGATAGACGATGAGGTGACGAAGACCATCGAGAGTGTGATGGCCGACATAGCAGGTCAGTATAAAAAGTAACAGCCTATGCCGTCACTGAAAGAAATAAAGACCCGCATAGCCAGTGTCAACAGCACGCGTAAGATAACGAGTGCGATGAAGATGGTGGCATCGTCGAAGCTGCATCACGCGCAGGTGATGATAGAGAACATGCTGCCTTACGAGACCATGCTCGAGCATATACTGAAGACTTTCCTCGCCTCGGAGGCCGACGCCACGACGGTGTTCAGCGTGGAACGGCCGGTGAAGAGGATCGCCTTTGTGGTGTTTGCCTCGAACAGCAGCCTGTGCGGAGGCTTCAACGCCAACATACTGAAGGTGATGCAGCATGCCGTGGACGAGTATTCGGATCTGGGCAAGGGCAACATCGTCGTTTATCCCGTGGGGCGCAAGGTGGCCGAGAAGGTGGCAAAACTCGGACTGGAGTCGGCCGGCGACTTCACCGAACTGGCTGACAAGCCCAACGTGAAGCAGTGTATAGAGCTGGCAAAGGAGCTGGGCGGCAAGTTCAGGAACGGCGAGATTGACCGCGTGGAGCTGATTTACCATCACTTCAAGAGCGCAGGCTCGCAGGTGCTCACGCGAAAGGCTTTCCTGCCCATAGACCTTACGGGCGAACTGGAGCGTGACCACGAGCGCGACCTCTCCACGACCATCGTCACACGTGAGGCGCAGGAGTATCTGAAGAAGAAGCGCAGGGAGGCTGCCGCGAAAAAGACGGACGAGGCCAAGCCGCTCAACGACAACTTCATCGTGGAGCCGGACATGAACACCGTGCTCGGAAAACTCATACCGAAGCTTGCCCACCTGATGCTCTATACGGCACTGCTTGACAGCAACGCCAGTGAGCATGCGGCACGCATGGTGGCCATGCAGACGGCCACGGACAATGCCGACGAACTGTTGCGCGAGCTCAACCTGCAGTACAACAAGAGCCGCCAGCAGGCCATCACAAGCGAACTGCTCGACATCGTGGGCGGTTCGGTGAACAACTGACGCGGCCTCAGGCCGATACATACCGTAGGGACATATTCCTGTATTTGTACGCTTGTGACATAAACCAACGTTTTGTTGTGCGGACAAATACAGGAATATGTCCCTACAGTGTGTTTCCATTGCATCTTGACACAGCCTCCTACAGAAGCAGGTTCTTTTGTCTTGTTACTTGAAAAATGTTTGATTTATCTGACGTGTATGCGTTTTTTTGATTATCTTTGCAGAAGATAAGCTGCGCTCGGCAATTTGAAGACAAGTTTTCATTGCGTTCGTTAGCATTATCTTTGCAGATAAATTATTGTAATATGGGAATTTTCGGCTTTTTTAGCAAGAAGAAAAAGGAGACGCTTGACAAGGGACTGGAGAAGACAAAGGTCAGCGTGTTTGACAAGCTGGCACGTGCCGTGGCCGGCAAGTCGAAGGTGGACGATGACGTGCTCGACAATCTCGAGGAGGTGCTCATCACGAGTGATGTGGGCGTTGACACCACACTGAAGATAATACGCCGCATTGAGGAGCGTGTGGCCCGCGACAAGTATGTGGGCACTTCGGAACTGAACGGCATACTGTGCGACGAAATTGCCGCGCTGCTTGCCGAGACCGGAGGCGACGACAACGACAACTGGGACCTGCCGGCAGACCACAAACCGTACGTCATACTCATCGTGGGAGTGAACGGAGTGGGCAAGACCACCACCATCGGCAAGCTGGCCTACCAGTTCAAGAAGGCGGGAAAGAAGGTCTATCTCGGCGCCGCCGACACCTTCCGCGCCGCCGCCGTGGAGCAGCTCTGCATCTGGGGCGAGAGAGTGGGCGTGCCGGTGATAAAGCAGCAGATGGGCAGCGACCCCGCATCGGTGGCTTTCGACACGCTGAGCAGCGCCAAGGCAAACGGTGCCGACGTGGTAATAATAGACACGGCCGGCCGCCTGCACAACAAGGTGGGGCTGATGAACGAGCTGAAGAAGGTGAAGGACGTGATGAAGAAGGTGCTGCCCGACGCACCCGACGAGGTGATGCTCGTGCTCGACGGCAGTACGGGACAGAACGCGTTCGAGCAGGCCAAGCAGTTCTCCGCCGTCACACAGATAACGTCACTCGCCATCACCAAGCTCGACGGCACGGCCAAGGGCGGCGTGGTGATAGGCATCAGCGACCAGCTGAAGGTGCCGGTGAAGTACATCGGACTGGGCGAAGGCATGGAAGACCTGCAGCTGTTCAACAAGCGGCAGTTCGTCGACTCGCTGTTCAACGCCGGAAACAAATGACCCGACGCTGGAAATGAATGACAGAATTACGGAAGGGAGCGACCGGTCCGTATAAGAGGCTCAAGTACAATAACACCACTTCAGATTGTGAAGAAGAATACAATAGACATCATAACGATGGGCTGCTCGAAGAATCTCGTGGACAGCGAGACGCTCATGAGCCGCCTTGAAGCATGCGGCTACCATTGCGTGCACGACAGCAGAAACCCGCAGGGAGAGATAGCCGTGATAAACACCTGCGGATTCATACAGGATGCCAAGCAGGAAAGCATAGACACCATACTCGAGTTTGCACAGGCCAAGGAGGAGGGCCGCCTGAAGAAGCTCTACGTGATGGGTTGCCTCTCGCAGCGCTACCGCGCGGAACTGGAGGCGGAGATACCGCAGGTGGACAAGTATTACGGCAAGTTCGACTACAAGAATCTTATTGCAGACCTCGGCAGGGCTGACATGATGTCGTGCGAGGGCAGACGCATTGTCACCACTCCGCGCCATTATGCCTATATCAAGATAAGCGAGGGGTGCGACCGCCACTGCGCCTACTGTGCCATACCCATCATGACCGGCGGACACGTGAGCCGCCCCATGGACGAGATTCTCGACGAGGTGCGGCAGCTGGTGGCCGACGGCACGAAGGAGTTTCAGGTGATAGCGCAGGAGCTTACATACTATGGCGTGGACACGGACGGACGCCAGAGGATAGCGGAACTCGTGTCGCGCATGGCCGACATACCGGGTGTGAAGTGGATAAGGTTGCATTACGCCTATCCGGCACATTTCCCGTGGCAGCTGCTCGACGTGATGCGCGAGAAGCCGAACGTGTGCAAGTACATCGACATTGCGCTCCAGCACATCTCCGACAACATGCTCACCCGCATGAAGCGCAACGTGACCAAGGCCGACACCATGGCGCTGATAGAGCGTATGCGCAGGGAAGTGCCGGGCATACACATACGCACCACGCTGATGGTGGGATTCCCCGGAGAGACCGAGGAGGACTTCGCGGAGCTGATGGACTTCGTGCGTTGGGCGCGTTTCGAGAGGATGGGGGCCTTCACCTATTCGGAAGAAGACGACACCTATTCGGCCATACACTACGAAGACGATGTGCCGCAGGATGTAAAGGAGGCGCGCCTGAGCCGCCTGATGGCCCTGCAGCAGCAGATAAGTGCCGAGATAGAGGCCGCCAAGGTGGGCTCTACGATGAAGGTGATCATCGACCGTAAGGAGGGCGACTATTATGTGGGCCGTACGGAGTTCTGCTCGCCGGAGGTCGACCCCGAGGTGCTCATACCCGCAGGGGAGCGCACGCTGCGCGTGGGACGTTTCTATGACGTGCTGATAACGGGTGCGGAAGAGTTTGACCTTTACGGCACAACCATAATGTAATTATCCGGAAAGCAGATGAACAACAAGGATTTCATATCAGAGTTGTCACGGCGCGTGGGGTACAACATGACTGACACACAGCGTCTTGTGAACAACGTCATAAGTGCCATGGGCGACCGTTTTCAGGAAGATGACGTCATCCAGATGCCCGGTTTCGGGCAGTTTGAGGTGAAGAAGAAGATGGAACGCATCATGGTAAACCCCTCTACACAACAGCGTATGCTCGTACCGCCGAAACTTGTGCTCGGCTTCAAGCCTCATGCGACATGGAAAGAACGGTTGAAGACAGGTAACAGGTAGAAAGAAACATACATGAACAAGATATCCATATACGACATTGCGGGAATACTTGTGGAGAAGAACGGGCTGACGAAGAGTGAGTCCGAGCAGTTTGTCGCCGCAATGTTCGATGTCATCCAGGAGGGTCTGGAGAAAGACGGGCTCGTAAAGATAAAGGGACTCGGCACGTTCAAGATAATAGATGTTGACGCGCGTGAAAGCGTGAACGTGAATACCGGCGAGCGGGTGGTGATAGAAAGCCACGGCAAGGTGACGTTCACCCCCGATGCAGTGATGAAGGAACTCGTCAACAAACCGTTCTCGCTGTTTGAAACCGTCGTGCTGAACGACGGCATAGATTTCGATGACGTGCCGGGAAACGGGGCGGAGGAAACGCTGGGCGGAGAAGTGCCGGCAGCCGCTCCGGCCGGAGACAGCGCAGGGCAAGAGCCGCAGGAAAGCGCCGGTGACGTGTCGACAGACAGCGTGGAGACCGCCGCGGAGGAACCGTCTGACACGGAGACCGTCGTGGAAGAGGGACCCCGTAAGGAGGAAACACCGGACGACACCAACGAACAGGCACCATCCGATGACGACGGCATGCAGGAAACGGACGGCGGAACGACCGTTACGTATGGCTCCGATGAAACCGCCGATTCTGCGGAAGATGGCGGGACGGACGCTTTCGGTGTATCCGATGATTCTTCAGAAGATGATGAAACTGCCACTTCCGATGAATCCTCGGGTTCTGCAGAATATGAAGAAACAGAATCTTCCGATGAATCCGGAGATTCGGAATATAAGTCTTCTGATTCAGAAGAACCAGCCGTTACAGAAGAAAACGAAGCCACGGAGCCTGCTCCTGCCGATGAAATGACACGAAAAGAGGAGCCTGCGTCGGATGGCGGAGAAACGAATGGGCATGCCCGGAGCAGGCGCGTGTGGCCCTGGATAGTCTTTACGGCCGTTTCTGCCGTACTCGTTGTGTTGTCGTTCTACGTCGGTTACAGATATGGTTCGGATAATGTTACCGTGCCGGAGCCGAAGACAAAAGTCATCGTAAAGCGCGTTATAGTGCACGTGCCCGATACATTGCCTAATCAGGAAAAGGACAGTCTGGCGCAGGCAAAGGGTGACACCGCTTCTTATAAGAAGGATGACAAGACGGCCGCGCATGCAAATGAGAAAGCCGCAAAGACGGAGGCGGACAGGACGGAGAACGTGGATTTTGCCAAATATGCCGCAAAAGACGTGCGTGTGCGTACTGGGGCATACAGCATAGTGGGTACCGACAGGATATGGACGGTGCGCAAGGGCGAAACCATTTCAAGCATTTCCCGGCGTGCTCTCGGCGAGGGTATGGCGTGCTATATAGAGGTGTACAACGACCTGAACGCCAACTCAGAACTGAAAGAAGGGCAAAAGATAAAGATTCCGAAGTTGAAGCTGAAACGAAAAAGCGGGAAGTGACGTTTCTTTATTTTAGAGGAGTTAAAGGTGTTTTAGGAGTTAAAGGAGTAAAAGGAGTTATCGCTCCCTATGGTCGCTTAGGAGTTAAAGACAAAGCCAACTTAAAGTGTGATATTATATTTCATAATCCCATGTCTTTACGCTGGTAATGTCTTTAACTACTAAGCGACCATAGGGAGCGATAACTCCTTTTACTCCTTTAACTCCTATAAACTAAAAATCCCTTTCTGAAACGTTATTTTTGTACGATTTTACCGAAAAAAGGACGATTGTCCTGTATTAATACTGATTTGTTGGCTTATCTTTGCCATTGAAAACTGCAATTAACAACTAAAACATTTATAGCCAATGAAAAAAATTACAATCTGTCTTTTAATGGCGGCGATGCTTGTTCCGGTGTCGTTGCCGGCACAACGCATGCAGCAAAAGCTGGGACGTGCCGTTGTGGCAGTGACAGGCAACGGCAGCCAGAATGTGCTCGTCACATGGCGCAAGCTGGCTCAGGAACCCGAAAACTGCACCTACAACCTCTACCGCCGTTCGCAGGGTGCAACGGAGTATACGCGTGTCAACGCCACTCCGCTGGCCAAGACCAACTATCAGACCACACGTTCGGCCATACCATACGGCACGGAATTGGCCGTGACAACGGTGGTGAACGGGGTGGAAAGCGCGAAGAGCAACCCGTTCCTGTTCAAACAGCAGGCATACGCCAACGTGTTCTTCGACTTCAATTTCGAGACAACCGTACTCAATCCCAACGACTACAAGTGCAAGTATGCGTGGCCTATGGACCTCGACGGCAACGGAGAAGTGGACGCCGTTCTGGCCGACCGCCTTTATGCCGGCACGGAGGGACAGAGCCACAAGCTGCAGGCCTACCGCCTTGACGGCACCTGCCTCTGGACCATTGACATGGGGCCCAACGTCGACATCTGTGCCGGACAGAACGATATGGTGACCGTTTACGACATCAACTGCGACGGACGTTGCGAGGTTATCGTGCGCAGCAGCGACGGAACACGCTTCTGGGATGCGTCGGCAGGCACGTGGGGCAAGTATGCCAACGGCAGCGCTACGGCCGATACCGACGGCGACGGCATAACAAACTACCGGACACAGACCAAGCGCAATCCGCCATACTACGTATCGGTGGTGGACGGTGCCACCGGCATGGAGACAGACTGCAGTGAGCTTAAATACAGCGAACTGCATGATCCCACAGACCAGTACAGCCGCGACAACCGTTCCGACTACTACGACGACAACGAAGGCACGGAGTACGCCTTCCTCCAGTCGAAGTTTGTGGTGTGCTATTTCGACGGCATCCACCCGTCGCTGGCTGTGGAGACATACAACCGCCGCAAGGCCGACGGCCACCACTACTACATGGTGGCATGGGGATATGACTGGTCGCAGGGCCGTCCCTCCAACTGGCATCACAGCTACACATGGAGCCGCAACGACAAGAAACCGGCGGCAGCAGAGTTCCACCAGCTGCGTGTGGCCGACACCGACGGTGACGGAATAGACGAGATGCTCGAGGGCGGATTCGGTGTCAACCCCGTGAAAGGCATGGTTTACAGTGCCGGCATCACCCACGGCGACCGCTACGACGTGTCCGACATCGACCCCGACCGTCCCGGCATGGAAGTCTTTGCCATACAGCAGAGCAGCCTGCTCGGCCAGGTGCTCTACGATGCACGCACGGGCGAGCATATCAAGGAGTGGTATCTGCCGTCGGTATACGACGTGGGGCGCGGCCGCTGCATCGATGTGGACCCCGACCATAAGGGCTACGAGATATTCTCGCTGCTGCCCAATCTGTATGACTGCAAGGGAGAGGTGATAAAGGAAGGAGACACATCCTATCCACACGAGGCATTGTGGTGGGACGGCGACTTGCAGCGCGAGATGCTCGGTTCGCCCGGTGGCAGCGGTTACGGAACCAACGCCATGATGGTGAAGTACAACGGTACACGCCTCATAGAGTTCTCAAAGCAGAGCGACTGGGCCGTACACTCGGGATGGGCAAACCGCCCCGCCTTCATGGGAGACATCACCGGCGACTGGCGCGAAGAGGTGATTCTGATGAAGCAGAACGCCGAGACGAGCACCGGACTTGTAGGCTACACCACCAACATCGCTTCCGACTACAGTCTCTACACCCTCACCGAAGACCAGCACTACCGTCTCGACTGTACCGGCCGCGGATATTATCAGATGCCCTGCACGAGCTTCTATCTCGGCGGCGGCATGCCATATCCGCCACTGCCGCCCACCATGGTTACCGACCTGCGTTGGGCCTCAGGCACATCGTGGACACAGGGCGGAGCCGGATTCACGTCGTTCGACCAGACTTCCACCCAGACTTTTGCCGACGGCAAGAGTGTCATCTTCGACATCAGCGGCGACTGCACGTCGCCGATAACCGTCGGCGGAACGCTGCACCCCCAGTCTGTATACCTCATGAACCCCATCGGACATGACTATACCTTCAGCGTGGCAGGCGGTTCGCTCGCCGGCGAAATGGACATGTTCAAGTCGATGGAGGGAGTTGCCACGTTCAACGGCAATCTCGACTACACCGGCACCACCCACATCAGCGAGGGCACACTGCGTGTCAACGGCCGCATAGCCGGTCCCGTCAGCCTGCGTGCCAAGGGAACACTCGGCGGCAACGCCACCGTAGCGGGCGGCATAACGTTTGAGGGAGCGCTCAACTACGAGGGCTGCCGGCTCATGCCTTCGGGCACCGACGGTGTGATCTCCTTCAGCCGCGACCTCACCATTCCCGGCAACATATATATAGAGGTGGACGCAGCCGACGGACATTGCGGACGCATAGCAGTGGAGGGCAACCTCACATTCGACGGTGAAAACACGTTCACCGTCAACCAGACCGACCTTTCCGAAGGCGAGTATGTGCTGGCAGAGTGCACCGGTGTGCTCACCGCCGATGCCGCACGCCTGAAGACCCGCGGTCTGACGGGCGTCAACTACACCTTGCGTGTGGAGCAGCAGCGCATCGTGCTCAGTGTCGCTTCTGTACGTGCCCCGATGAAAGGCGTGGCGTGGACAGGTGCCGTAAACGGTCTTTGGGATTACAAGACCGACAATTTCATCGCCGGCGGCACGGCCACACCCTTTGTGCCCGGTGACGAAGTGACGTTCGGCGACGTTTCCGGCGCACGCGACATAACCGTCAGCGACGCCATGGTGTCAACGGGCGTGACATTCGATTTCAACGATGGCGGCTATACCGTAGGCGGCGACGGCAGCATCAGCGGCAACTGCGGGCTGACCAAGAGCGGCGACGGCGAGGTGCGCATCAACCTGAAGAACAACGACTATACGGGTCCGACCGTCATCAACGGCGGCACACTGACGGTGACCAACATGTTTGACGGCGGGCAGAAGAGTGCCATAGGAGCCTCGTCGGCTGCCGAGGGCAACCTGCAGATAAACGGCGGAACCCTCAAGCTCGATGCCGACAACATGGCCACCGACCACATTGTCACCCTCACCGATACGGCAACCATAACGATAGCCAACGCCAAGGGCTCGCTGTCGCTCAAGGGAAAGGTGCACGGTTCGGGCTATCTCGTGAAGGACGGCCCCGGCCAGCTCAACTTCACCTATGGCGGCGAGAACGCCTTTGCCGGCCTCATCCTGCGCCGCGGCATCGTGGCCCAGGGTGCCTGGAACGCAACGTTCGGCCGCACGGGGTCGCCGATGGTGCTTGCCGGAGGCGAGGTTCACCTCATCAACATGAACAACTCTTCTACGCGACCCATATTCAACTATAAGGCAACGGTGGTGGAAGGTACGGGCAACACCATCAAGGGCACAACGCGCGGAGCCGTAAACGGCAGTTTCAGCGGCAAGGGAAATCTCACCATTGTGTCGACAGGAGTGCGCAGCGACATCGGTGCCGACTTCTCGGCTTTCGAGGGACAGCTGACGGCAGAGGGCGAAAACTTCCGCCTGATGGACAATGTCAAGGACATGTCGCGCACAAGCGTCGTCATGGCTGCGGGCGCAAAGATTGGACACTACAAGTCGAACGGCAGCGGTACAAGCGCCATCACCACCAAGATAGGCTCGCTTGCCACCACGTCGAAAGACTGTGCGCTGGGCAACGGCGCCGACAGCTACGAAGTGGGGCACAACGGCACCGACGCCACATACGCCGGAACCCTCAAGGCCAAGAGCGTGAGCAAGTGCGGCAGCGGCACATGGACGCTGACCAACGAAGGCAGCACATCGGCCGTAACGGTGTCGGGCGGAACGCTGCAGCTCTACAACAGTCCGTTCAGCTCATCACCCACGGCGTTCACCACCGGCTCGCTTACGGTGGCTGCCGGCGGCAGGCTCTCGGGTATAGGATGCGCCGGAGCCTTGACAGTGGCCAAGGGAGGCGTTGTCGAAGCCGGCTACAACGGCAATATCGGCACGCTGAAGGCTACGGGGCGCGTTGCCATGCAGGGTGGCAGTACCCTTGTGGTGAAGGTGGGCACCACCTCTTCCGGCTCGCTTACGTACGACAAGTACAAGTTCTCGGGCGCAGTAACCCACAGTGGCGACACCATATTGATAAAGGTCGGTGACGCCATCGAGCTGAAGGCCGGCGACGAACTGACGGTGTTCACGGGCAGCGGCGTCATGACCGGCGAGTATCTGCTGAAGACAGAAGCGACCGGACGCACCTTCACGTGGGATGACTCCGAGCTGCTCACCCGCGGCATCCTCCGCGTTTCGTCAATCACTGACGGTATCCATGGCGTGACGGCCGACGGCGCGAAGGTAGATGTGTACACCACCGACGGTGTGCTTCTGCGCCAGGGTGTCGAGTCTTCCAAGGCTCTCGACGGTCTCACCCGCGGTGTATACGTGGTGGGTGGCCGCAAGGTTGTGAAGAAGTGATGGGACTCATCCTGTCCGTTTCGCAATGCGAAAGCGGGCACTTTTGCAGACCCCAATGGCCGTTTTAAGGCACAACTCTTTTAACCGGTAGGGACATATTCTTGTATTTGTCCGCTAAGAAGATACTAAGTATCAGCATTATTGTTGGCGGACAAATACAAGAATATGTCCCTACCATGTACATGACACCGACGAAAACCATTTCCCAATATGCGCCGTTTCGCACCGGTGCAAAACGTGCCGTTCCGTGCTTCACGGCATGGTGCGGACCGTTCTCCCGACGATTATCCAATACAAAAGTTTCTTAAAATATCTGTATTCGGCGTGTTTTTTAGTATTATTTAGAATGTTAAATACAGATTTCAGTTATTTATTCCGTATTTTTGCAGTCAATTTATAATTGTGATTAACATTAAAAAGAAAATAGACTATTATGGCAGAAGCTATTGATATCCGCGAACTCAATATGCGGATAGAACAACAGAGCTCGTTTGTTACAAATCTCATCACCGGCATGGACCGTGTCATTGTCGGTCAGAAGCATTTGGTGGAGTCTCTGCTCATAGGTATGCTCAGCGACGGACACATATTGCTCGAGGGTGTACCCGGACTGGCCAAGACACTGGCCATCAAGACATTGTCGCAGCTGATAGATTCAGACTACAGTCGTATACAGTTCACCCCCGACCTCCTTCCGGCCGATGTCATCGGTACGATGATATACTCTCAGAAGGACGAGAAGTTTCAGGTGAAGAAGGGTCCGGTGTTTGCCAACTTCGTACTGGCCGACGAAATAAACCGCGCGCCGGCAAAGGTGCAGAGCGCGCTGCTCGAGGCCATGCAGGAAAAGCAGGTGACAATAGGCACCGAGACGTTCCGGCTGCCAAATCCCTTCCTCGTGATGGCCACACAGAACCCCGTGGAGCAGGAGGGCACCTATCCGCTGCCCGAGGCGCAGATGGACCGTTTCATGCTGAAGGTGGTCATCGACTATCCCACGCTTGAGGAGGAGAAGCGCATCATACGCGAGAATCTTGCCGGCAGCCTGCCCGAGGTGAAGCCCGTGACAACGGCCGCCGACATACAGAAGGCCCGCGAGGTGGTGCGCGAGGTGTATATAGACGAGAAGATAGAGCAGTATATAGCCGACATAGTCTTCGCCACACGCTACCCCGACCGCTACGGCCTGAAGGATCTGAAGAACATGATTTCGTTCGGCGGAAGCCCCCGTGCCAGCATCAACCTTGCCAAGGCATCGCGTGCGTATGCCTTTGTCAAGCGCCGCGGATATGTGGTTCCGGAAGACGTGCGTGCCGTGGCCCACGACGTGCTGCGCCACCGCATCGGCATCACTTACGAGGCAGAGGCGGCCAACGTGACGAGCGAGGAGATTGTAAGCAAGATAATAAACAAGGTTGAAGTGCCCTGATGGAAACTCAGGATCTCATAAAGAGAGTAAGAGCCGTCGAGATAAAGACGCGCCGGCTGAGCGCCAACATCTTTGCCGGGCAGTATCACTCTGCCTTCAAGGGCAGGGGTATGGCCTTCAGCGAGGTGCGCGAATATCAGTTCGGTGACGATGTGCGTGACATCGACTGGAATGTCACGGCGCGTTTTCACCGTCCGTACATCAAGGTGTTCGAGGAAGAGCGCGAGCTTACGGTGATGCTGCTCGTCGACGTCAGCGGCTCGCTCGACTTCGGAACGCACCGGCAGATGAAGTCGGACATGGTGACCGAGATAGCCGCCACGCTCGCTTTCAGCGCCATACAGAACAACGACAAGATAGGCGTGATATTCTTTTCGGACAGGATAGAGAAGTACATCCCTCCGAAGAAGGGCCGCAAACACATATTATATATAATACGCGAGCTTCTCGACTTCAATGCCGGGAGCCGCCTTACCGACCTCAACGCGCCTCTGGAGTTTCTGTCGAACGTGATGAAGCGGCGCTGTACGGCGTTCGTGCTGAGCGACTTCTACACCCGCACCGACTTTTCGCAGCCGCTCACCATCTGCAGCCGCAAGCACGACGTGGTGGCGGTGCAGGTGTACGACCAGTGTGCACGCGAGCTGCCCGACGTGGGACTGATGAAGGTGGTGGATGCTGAGACCGGTCACGAGCAGTATATCGACACCGGCAGCCGCAAGCTGCGTCAGGCCCACCACAACTATTGGGTGAAACGTCAGGCCTCGCTGAAGGAAGTGTTCAACAAGAACAGCGTCGACAGCATATCCATAGCCACCGACGAAGACTATGTGAAGTCGTTGCTGATGCTGTTCAAACAGAGAAGTTAGAATGAAGAAAATATTATTGGCTATCTTATTGACAGTCAGTGTTGTCCGCGCGATGGCCCAAGTATCGGTAGAGGCCCGCATCGACTCCGTGGGGATATTCATAGGCCAGCAGATAAACGTCACCCTTACGGTAACGGCAAAGGAGGCGTCGAAGGTGGTAATGCCTTCGCTCAAGCCGCGTGCGGTGCTGACCCCGGGAGTGGAGGTGGTGGCCTCGAAAGACCTCGAGCCGCAGGATGCCGGTAGCGGTCTGCTGCAGCGCACGCGGGTGTACACGCTCACGTCGTTCGACGAACAGCTTTACTATCTGCCGCCCTTCGAGGCCCGGGTTGACGGCAAGGTGTACAAGAGCAAGAGCCTCGCGCTGAAGGTTGTGGGCATAGAGGTGGACACGGCCAACGTCGACCAGTTCTTCGGCCCGAAGGACGTGCAGGACAATCCGTTCCGCTGGAGCGACTGGAGCACCGCCTTCTGGCTGAGCGTGCTGATGCTGCTGCTCATGCCGGCGGGCTATTATCTGTACCTGCTGCTGAGAGACAACAAGCCCATAAGCATCAGGATAAAGGTGGTGAAGCGTCTGCTGCCGCACCAGAAGGCCATGAAGGAGATAGAGCTGATAAAGGCCGACAGGATGGTGCAGTCGGAGAATCAGAAGGAATACTACACCAAGCTGACCGACACCCTGCGCAAGTACATAGAGGAGCGCTACGGTTTCAACGCCATGGAGATGACGAGCGGCGAAATAATAGAGCGCCTCACGGCATCGCAGGACCGTGCGGCCATCGACGAGCTGAAAGAGCTTTTCATCACCGCCGACCTCGTGAAGTTTGCCAAATATGAAACCCTGGTGAATGAGAACGACGCAAACCTGGTGAATGCCATCAACTTCATCGACCAGACCAAGACAGTTGAGAAACCTACTGAAGAAAAG
>NZ_URNN01000059.1 GCF_900549175.1 uncultured Prevotella sp.
GAGAGAGTTTTACAAAAACTTTTTGTAATATTGCACTTGCTTGTTGACTCTTTAATTGGCATAAAATGCAGGAAAAGAATTAAGGTTATGTAGAAAATACACCCGAAATCGTCAAAAAGATTGTATATTTGCCGGTCAAAATCATTTATCCGGCTTCGGAAGGCATACACATGTTGTGATGATGCCGGGAAACGTAATTATTAAATGCAATGAAAAAGTTAATAACTTTGTTACTTGCTATCTGTTGTATAGCAGGAGTTTCGGTCAGGGCGGTGGCGCAGGACATACCACCGTCAATACCTAAAATGAAAGGTATGGTAGTGTCATCATCATCAGGCATGACGAGTGGTCTGTATTCGTTGCCCACGACACAGGGTGGCGAATGGACAATGGATTTCGGGATGAATCCCGGATATGCCTCATTCTATGGCGGCGTATTGTATAATGACATGTATTATGCCACGAGATGTAATGCACAATATGGCAGCCCCATCGTATATGTGGATGCGTACTCGATGGAGGACGGCAGCAAGCAGTGGACCAACTACCCCAAGGTGACAGAGCTGCCCTATGACCTGACATACAATCCGTATGACGGCAAAATCTACGGACTCTTCTCCAATAGCGACAACTTGGGCATGGTGCTCGCCACAATCACTTACGACAAGGCCGGAGAGACACTCACGCCCATCAAGGAAATGGAAGGCGTGTGGGTGGCGATAGCCGCCGCCCCCTCAGGCGAACTCTACGGCATACTGTCGGATGTGGAAGGCTCAGGCACATCGGTCAAGGTGAACTCCTCGTCACTCTATAAGATTGACCGCCTCACCGGCGGGACAACCTTGGTGGGCGAGACCGGCCAGTTTCCGCTACTCACAGGCTCGGCAACCATCGACGCCCGCAGTGGACGAATGTTCTGGACGGTAGGCCCGGGCGATGACACCACATTCCTCTGTGAGGTGGACCTGACCACCGGCAAGGCCACAAAAATAATGGACTTCGACCAGGCCCAGCAGGTGGTGGGACTCTATGTGCCCACCCCGCCGGCAGAGGATGACGCTCCCGCCGAAGTGACCGACATAAGCGCCTCGTTCGAAAAAGGTTCGCTCAGCGGAACGATCAGCTTCAAGGCACCCACGACACTTTATGACGGCACACCGGCTGCCGGCGACATCACATATACCATCCTGATGAACGGCGGCCAGCAGGCCACGGGCACAACCACCTTCGGTGCCACTGTCAATGAGCCCGTCACTGTGCCCGAGCGCGGCAATTATGAGTTCACCATATCCGTGGCCAACGACAAGGGCGCATCGCCAAAGGCCGGCATAGAGTGCTTCATAGGGTTCGGCGTGCCCAATGCACCCGACGGGGTGAAGGCAGTGCAGGCCGACGGCAAGATAACAGTGTCGTGGGATGCTGTGACAACCTCTGCCGACGGCGGATATGTGGATGCCGGGGCCGTGACCTACACGGTGAAGCGCATGCCCGGCGAGGTGACTGTGAAAGAGGGCGTGACGGCCACATCGGTTGAGGACATTCCTGAAACGTCGGCCGGCATTGCCGCTTACAGTTATAAGGTGACGGCCGACAACCACGGTTGCGTATCGGATGCAAGCGAGTCGAACCGCGTGGTGTGCGGCACGGCCGCGCTGCCATGGCAGGAGGATTTCTCCAATGCCGGGACATTCGACTTCTTCACTGTCATCGACGCCAATGATGACGGCAAGACATGGGAGTACACCTCAGGGGCTGCCCGCGTGAAGTACGGCAGGGTGGATATGGACGACTGGCTGATGACGCCTCCCGTCAACCTGGAGGCCGGCAAGGTGTATTACGCATCGTTCAAGGCCCACAGCTCCAACGCCCGTTATCCGGAGAAGATAGAGGCCAAATGGGGTGCCGGCAACAGCGTGGCGGACATGACAAACACGCTCGTAGAGCCGACGACACTGTCGGGCGACTATGAGACTCTCGGCGGATTCATCATGCCTGCGGTATCGGGAACTTACCATGTGGGACTGCATGGTATCTCGGCAGCCGACATGTACAATCTCGAGGTTTGCGAGATAAAGATTGGCGAGGGTATCAGCGCCAATGCGCCCGAGGCTCCGACTGACCTCGCGGTGACACCTGCCGCACTCGGAGAGTATAAGGCCGCCATCAGGCTGAAGGCTCCGGTGAAGAACATGGCGGGGCAGGACCTCACCGCTATAGACAAAATAGAACTGACCCGCAACGGTGTGAATGTGCACACCTTCGCCAACCCCGCCCCCGGCGAGGAGCTGACGTATGACGACATACTGGAAGCAAGCGGTGACTACACTTATTCGGCCTATGCCGTGAATGGCGCCGATGAAGGTTTTGCCGCCACCGGCACAGCCTTTGTGGGAACCCCTGTAGCCGCCGCCCCCGACACCGTAATCATAAGTGAGACGGCTCCGGGCATGATCAGCCTGTCGTGGGACAAGGTGGCACTCTCTGCCGACGGTGCTCCGATAAATCCCGAGAAAGTCACCTATAATATATATAAGAACAACACCTACACCACTGTCCTGATAGCAGAGAATGTGAGTGAGATTCCTTACGTATTCAAAGGTGTGGAAGAGGGAACCCAGGAGTTTGTGCAATATTCTGTGTCGGCAGCCACCGACCGCGGCGAGAGCGAAAAGACACAGTCGAGGACTATCCCTGCCGGTACGGCATATACCGACTTCCATGAGTCGTATGCCGGAGGACAGGCTTCTACCATCTATACCACAGAGCGCATTAACTACGGCAACTGGGCCATACAGACAGACAACGCCGAAGTGACGGCTGAAGACGGTGACGGCGGATTCATGGCCATGACCGGCTATTTCGCCGGTTATTGCGGAGCGATGACCACAGGCAAGATCAGCCTGGCCGGAACGGTGGCTCCCATGCTGCGCTTCTACAGCTACACACCCGACAACAGCGGTCTCGACCAGAACACACTGGTTGTCTGTGTAAGCTCCAACGGAGGCGAGTGGGCCGAAGTGCTCAACAAGACTGTGGTGGAGATGGGAGCCGAGCAGGGCTGGCACGAGGTTGTCGTGCCTCTCAGCGCATACGCCGGCACCGATGTGAGCCTGCGCTTTATGGCCACCACACACGACAGACCGTATACGTCGACCTATATCGACAATCTGAAGATAGATGACATAACGGGAGCGGAACTCGGTGTTACGGGTATCGAGGCCCCCGACTATGTGAAGGCCGGACAGACATTCAATGTGAAGGTTTCGTTGAAGAACAATGGCTCAATGGCCGCACAGGGTGTCAACATCGACCTGTATGCCGACGATGCGGTATGCAGCACGATAAGCGGCAAGGACGTGGAGAGGGGCGAGGCCACATCGGTGGAGTTCGCTGTGGTGATGAACCCCTTGAGCGGCAAGACCGTGGGTTACAAGGCCGTTGTGTCGCATCCCGATGACGTCATGACCGAGAACAACACGTCGGAGGTGGTGACGGTCAACAAGGTTGCGCCGCAGGTGCCGGTGCCCACGAATCTCACGGCGATAACAGACGGCGGCAGTGTAAGCCTGAAATGGAACGCACCTGCACTTGCCACCGAGCCGGACGCTGCTGCCACCGATGACTTTGAGAGCACGGAGGCATGGGGCCACTGTGCCGACGGATGGGTGATGAGAGACATGGACAAGTCTCCCGTTGCCGGATTTGCCAAAGGTGACATTCCGGGAATAGAGATAAACAAGACCACGGCCTCGTTCTTCACATTCAGCTCGACAGCCTTCGGGGGCAACACGTCGTTGAAGGCACATTCCGGTAACCAATACATTGCCGCACTTGCACGCTATGACCAAGGCACCACCGACGACTGGGCCATATCGCCCGAGTTGAGCGGCAAGGCACAGACAGTGTCGTTCTATGCCCGCAGTCTGAGCGCTGGTTACCCCGAGCATATAGAGGTGCTCTACTCTACGAAGACGTTTGAGGTGGCCGACTTTACGGCCGCCGGTCTCGATGTAGATGCCGTGCCGGGAGAATGGACACGCTACGAAGTGGCGTTGCCGGAGGGTGCGCGCTATTTCGCCATCCGCTCTTGTGCCACCAACTCGTTCATGCTGATGATAGACGATGTGACATTCGTTCCGCTGGCCTCGGGCAACCTTGAGCTTGTGGGATATAATGTATACCGCAACAATGAACGTATCAACGGGCAGCCGGTTACTGCCACGGAATATGTTGACAATGCCACTGCCGGCGAGAACAACAAGTGGGTTGTCACCGCTGTTTACGGGCAGTGCGAGTCGGACGGCTCCAACGAGGCGTCGGCAGTTTCGTCGGTTGATGGTGTGACGGACGGCGGTGTGGTTGTGAAGACAATCCCCGGCGGCATCAGAATCATCGGTTGCTGCGGCAAGGCCGTGAGCGCTTGGTCTGCCGACGGCAAGCTTGTTTATTCAGCCACGGGCAAGGCTGTCACCGACATTGCCGTTGAAAAGGGCGTGTATGTGGTGAAAGCCGGCGGCGTGGTGCGCAAGCTGGTTGTGGGAGACTGAGATTTGGTTCCTGCTAAATAAGGGGGCGTATCAAAATTTAAAGGAAGTGACTTGGTAGGGACATATTCTTGTATTTGTCCGTCTGTAACATCCTGATATTCAATGGCTGTTTGGCGGACAAATACAAGAATATGTCCCTACAATGTGCATGAACCTTATTTTGACACGCCCTCTTATTCCTTTCATATTCAAATTGTTTATTCGTATTGAATGTCTGAAGTGAAAGTTAAATAGATTGTAATAACCGTTGTTATTTTCAAAAACTATTCATTATATTGCAGTTTTCTTGAGTATTTTGGTTATTTTTGCAGAATTAAAATAACAACAGACATAACGTAACAGCAAAACAAACAACACACAAAGATGTTACTACATAAATATCTTACCACTCTGGGGCGCTACCTGATGCTGATGGGGCGCACATTCCAAAGGCCGGAACGCATGAGGATGTTCTTCAAGGAATATATCAAGGAGATGTCGCAGTTGGGAGTCAACTCGATAGGCATAGTGCTGCTCATCTCGTTCTTCATCGGTGCCGTGATATGTATCCAGATGAAGCTCAACATACAGAGCCCGTGGATGCCGCGGTGGGTGACGGGTTACACCACGCGCGAGATAATGCTGCTTGAGTTCTCGTCGTCGATAATGTGTCTCATACTGGCAGGCAAGGTGGGGTCGAACATTGCATCCGAGATAGGCACCATGCGCGTTACGCAGCAGATAGACGCGCTTGACATCATGGGGGTAAATTCGGCCTGCTACCTCATCCTGCCCAAGATATTGGGACTGATAACGATAATGCCGTTTCTTGTCATATTCAGCTCGGCCACGGGCATACTCGGAGCCTACGGCACGGCGTACATCGGCCACGTGCTAAGCCCCGAAGACCTTACGTTGGGCCTGCAGCACACGTTCAACTCATGGTTTGTGTGGATGAGCATCATCAAGAGCCTTTTCTTTGCATTCATAATATCGAGCGTACCGTCATACTTCGGGTACACCGTCGAGGGCGGATCGGTGAATGTGGGCAAGGCCAGCACCGACGCCGTGGTGAGCAGCAGTGTGCTCATATTGTGTTCTGACGTGTTCCTGACACAGTTGTTGTCGTAAATCTTTTTTCAGGAGTTAAAGGGAGCGATAACTCCTTTTAACTCCTTTAACTCCTAATAAAATAATGATTGAAATAAGAAATCTCTGCAAATCGTTTGAAGACAAGCAGGTGCTGAAAGACATCAGCGCTGTCTTTGAAAACGGAAAGACCAACCTTATAATAGGACAGAGCGGCAGCGGCAAGACGGTGCTGATAAAGAATCTCGTGGGACTGCTCGACCCCACGAGCGGCGAAGTGTTGTACGACGGCCGCGAGTTTGTGACCATGTCGAAGACGGAAAAAATCATGTTGCGCCGCGAGATGGGCATGATATTCCAAAGTGCGGCACTGTTCGACTCGCTCACAGTTTTGGAAAACGTGATGTTCCCCCTTGACATGTTTTCAAGCATGAACCTGCGCGAACGGCAGCAGAGGGCGCGCACTTGTCTCGACCGTGTCAATCTGGTGGATGCCGAGCGCAAGTATCCGGGGGAGATATCGGGAGGTATGCAGAAGCGTGTGGCCATTGCACGTGCCATAGCGCTTAATCCGAAATATCTTTTCTGCGACGAGCCAAATTCCGGCCTCGACCCCAAGACATCGCTCGTGATTGACGAACTGTTGCACGGCATCACCCACGAATTTGACATCACCACCATCATCAACACCCACGACATGAACTCTGTGATGGGCATAGGGGAGAACATCATCTTCATCTACGAGGGCTGCAAGGAATGGCAGGGGCAGAGCAAGGACATCATGGACTCGACAAACAAGAAACTCACCGACTTCATCTTTGCCAGCGACCTGCTGAAACAGATGCGTGCGGCGGTGAGGGGGAAGGAGTGACTTATAGAACCCGCCGGAAGTTAAAAGAGAATAAGGATATTGGACTGAAATGTATTTAAAAGAGGGTGTATCAAAATGGCTACAAGTTACATGAAGTTAATTTTGATACACCCACTTTTAAAGTGATTTTCTACATTTGCAAAACTGCAGGGAACTTTTCCGGCTGGTCAAACCGGCTTTATTGAATTTAAACTGTGACCATCTCTATATCTTTTGCAAGGCGGCGAAGTCCACATTTTATTTTTTCCACTTGTTTGGGACGCGGTGAAGACGTGCCATTTGCATAATGTGCCAACTGTTTTTGGTTGATTCCTGTAATGGCTTGCAATGCAGCGAATGAAAACACACCTCTGTAATACTCAAGCAGGGTGGCTATATCAAAGTTGTAGACTATTTCATAATCACCGTCAAACAATTCTGGATATGCCTCACCTTTTTCCCGTCTGCCTTCCAAATAGAAATCAATGCTTTCTTTTACATAGTCCATAAAGCCTTCAATGCTGCCGGTATAGGCAACCACCCAACCTGGAATAAGGTCACAGACACAGCTGTAACCATTTTCCATCTTTGCAGCTCTCATTACTACCTTTCCCATATTTGTTTATGTCTAATGAATTCTTTTAAAGGGATGGTGGCTCAGCCACCATCCTTATTGAATTTCAACAGGCGTTCTTGTCGTGAAACAGAGAGGGAGGGGCTTGCGCCCCATTCCCTTAGAACCTTAGTCCTGACTGCCTTTCGATGCTTTTGAGGAGAAATCCACAGACATCATCGCTTTCATGACCGTTTACTGTTACTGTCCCTTTTTTGGTCGGATGAACAAACTCACGGTGGCTGCCTCTGTAACGGTCTAAAATCCAACCGTCAGCTTTCAAATCTTTAAGGATTTTGCAGACTTTCACAACTCTCATAGATCGCTTGTTTAAATTCAACGATGCAAAGATAGTAATTTTACTACGATTTGCAAAATCAGTTCGTAACTATTTCATTATTATTTTCATGGGCGGATGTTTTTATCATTCGTTGGCTAAATGAATGTTTGCGAACGTAATGTTATTATCCCAAACAGGTTCTTCAAACACATCAATGTCTGGCAGAAGGAATTCTTCTTTATCTGGATGTTTGGCTAAGATCTGCTCGTCGGAGACGGAAAGTCTTGACCGTATTTTCTTGAAAAACTTCACCTCTGCATATTCTATGCGGTTGTCAGCTTCAATCATTCTAATGGCCAAATCAATTATTTGCAGTTCTTCTTTGGAAATCAAGTCCTCTTCTGATAATTCTTTCAAGTATCTTCTGAGAAACGAGGCTCCATTTTTGTTTATAGCGTCAACATAAGAATTCAATACTGTTTCAATATCCATTCCTGCCAATACAGGAATTTGAGTGGCTATATCCTTCACAGAATCAATTTCCTCCCGTGCAATATCACCGTCGCAAGCCATGCAACAGAACATTGTCTTTAAATATAATTCTTCTTTTTTCATAATTATTTTTATGTAAAGCCGATTTTAGGGCGTTCGTTGTTTTGTTTTTTTGTCGTTTCACCGTTCATCTCCGCTCTTATTGCGTCATATCGCATTATCTCTTCGATGCTTAATGAAGGTCGTGTCTGTTGTACGGCAGCGAGTAACAGAGTCATTGTTATTTTGCTGTGCTGTCTCAATGCGTTTCTTGCCGCATCATTGACAATCAGTTGAATGTCTGCCGACACGTAATTATCAGTACGTTTGGCCAGTTCTTCATAATCTATGCCGAAGTCGTACGGACGGTCTTTCAGATACAACCTGAATAGTGCTTCGCGTGCTTTTCGGTCAGGTGTGCCGATATAGTATTTCTTATCCAAACGTCCGGCTCTGAGAATGGCCGAGTCAATGGTATGTGGATCGTTCGTGGCTCCGATAACGAAAATACCACGCTTGCCCGTTTGATCCATTTGCGCCAGCATCTCATTTACCGCGCTGCGTGACATCTCGTGTACATCGCTTTCACGGCAGGGGACAAGTTCGTTCAACTCATCAATAAATATGATGGTAGGTGCTTTTTCTTCCGCCTCTTTAAACATATTGGCTATATTCTCCTGTGTCGCATTGACATAGCGGCTTTTGAGCGTGGCAGGTGTTACGAACATGAAATTAAAGCCTACTTCTTCAGCAAAATGCTTGGCAAAGAATGTTTTTCCACATCCCGGAGGCCCGTATAGCAGCATGCCATTGGGGATGGTTACGCCATAAAGCTTATATTCTTCGGGATTATGAAGTGGATTGATAACTTCTTCCTTAAGCTGGGCTTTCAGCTCGTCCATTCCTGCGATGGCGGCAAAGCCTTCTCCTTTTTTAGGAGGACTCGCTTCAGCTTGTCTTCCGAAGGTTTGGACATCTGATGACAGAATCTTTTTCCTTGTCGATTGTCGTTCAACAATCACTTCTCCGTCTATTGCCTTTATGAAATCATCAGCCGTATGGAAACGGTCTTCCGCATCATAACTCAATGCTTTCATTATGCAGTTCACAAGTTGGTCATCCAGTTCGTATTTGTCAATCTTCGGCAGTTCTAACTCTTTGTCCCGTTCAGCCAAAATGACATCTACTTTGTCTTCATTCTTTATCCTTGACACATCAACAAACCAAGGCAATTTCCTATAAAGAAGCTGATACATCATCACGCCTACAGCATATAAATCAGATTGCACCTGACATACTCCTGAAAATCTTTCTGGTGCGAGGTAGAAAGGGTTCGTTTCGTTTAAATTCGGTTTTGCCGGTTTCTGATTGAGGAAACGGGCATTGCCCAAGTCTATAAGTTTCAAATCATCATTGCCTCCGACAAGATTGAGTAGTACATTCTGCATCGTCACCTCCCCATGAACGACGGGGATGGGTTGGCGGTGCAAATAAGACAAGGCTGACAAAACAGCTTTGGCTATTTGTTTTATCTCAAACACGCTCAGTTCTTCGCCTCTGATTGTTTTCTGCGAGAGTGTTTCGCCACTTATGTATTCTGTAACGAGATATGCACGCTGTCCGCCATTCAGCATCAACATACCGGAATCTATATATTTGCACAGATTCGGATGGTTGAGATGTTTGCTAATATCCACTTCTGTCACACAGCCGTTGTCATCCAGTTGGTTTCGGCTCAGTTTACTGTAATTTATAAGTTTCAAGAAGCGGGTCTTTCCGTTGACATCTTTCACGCGGTAGGTTTCCGCATAAGACCCTTGCTTATGCGGAAACGTTACTGTGTATGATGCTATTTTGTCGTTTTGGTTAAAATACATATTACATCACCAAATCCTAATTTTTGTATTGTTAATTTTTAAATAATCCACCGGAATTTTCAGCTTCGTTATCCGGCATAAGCCTGAGCAATTCGGCTGCGATGGGTTGCAGATTCTCTACGGTAGGCTGGTTGTTAATTTCTTCCAAACCACGATTGATTAATTGGCGGGCACGGGCACTGTCTTTCCAGTGTGTCGTACAGAAACGTTCATTGCTTCTTCGTATCACTCCCATGCACTGATAAACCATCGTAAGATGAACAAAGAGAGAGTTGATTTGGTCCAATATTTCACGACCCATTTTGACATCTTTACTGCGTATTACCTGATCTGTCTGCGAGCGAAGCTGGTTGACGAGCTGCGCCGTTTTTTCGTTGCCAAGGTCATGCTGTGCCATTTCAAGATGAGCAAATTCGTCACGCAGTTCTTTTTCCAACCGTTGCCACTCGGTATGTTCATCAAGACTCTCGATTTCCCTAAGCACCTCTTTTAGATGTTGCAGCACTGCTTTCTTTTCAGAACTGTTCGCTGTCTCTTCTTTCACTTTGTCGAGTTTTTCTTGAATTGCGGCATCAGAGATGTTTGCTGCAGCTAGTCTGTCGATACTCTGTTGTGCTTCTTTCAGCTGTTTCTTTATGATATCTTCAGCTTCTTCTATCGAATGTTTTTTGCTCGTGTCAAGTTTCTTCTCTACTGTTATATCGGAAGCGAGGAAATGTACTTCCATTGTCATTTGTTCCGAGGTGTCGACTTTCAGCGTTACATCCGCCGGACTGTCAATAGGAATAAGCGAATCCACGTCATCTCCTGTTATAACCACATTGGCAACATATTCATAAAGAGAAGCCGAACGACCTTCTGCCTCAGAGAAATCATCGACCTGATAGACAGGGACGGTCATGATGTCGTTTTCCACGCCTGGACGAAGTTGACAGGTGGTCTTCAGATCATTGACTACACCTGTTGCGGGAACAGGTTTGTTTTTCTCCAGACCTTTTGCCATGCGGAACACGCCTCGTTTCTTGACATCGCTCCATGTGGCTATTCCTATATTATAAGGTAATGGTGCAGCTCCCACTTTTGTACCTTGAATGATGGTAAACTCGGCAGGAAAACACGGCAGGACATTTCCTCTATCGTCGTAGGCTATCACGTTAAACGAATTGGGTTTTGATTCCATCAGATGCGTCTCTATTACGTTACCGGCTGAGTCAACTTCCACTTTCCCGCTTGACCATGCCTTGTCGTTGCGCACAAATTCAATCCATACTTTCGACATGGGTGATTTGTCGGCCAGTTTGATACTTACCCATTCGATTGTCTCTACTGATGTGGATTCGTAGCCTATTTCAAGATTGACAGTGCCTACTTCCCGTTCTTCTTCGTTCACGTCTGCATCCATCGTAGAGGCATACAGGGCGGCACCCGTGGCAACGGCTGTCATAGGGTCGATGCTTGTGTCCACATTCTGTGTAATTTGGTCTTTCAGCATCTGACGGATAAGTGGACTGTGAGTAGGACCGCCCACCAGTATCAGTTTGTTGATTTGTGAACCTGACAAGTTGTTGCGTTGCAGGAGATTCTTACAGATGTCAACTGCCTTTTGAAAATAAGGACGCATCACATTGAAGACCTCTTCTTGTGTCACGGTTAAGTCAAGTTCTATTTCTTCGCCATCTTCGTCCTCGCCCAGTTCTCCGAGATTTGACAGAAGGTCCTCCTTGTCTTTGAATGAGAGTTGGTTCTTTACTTCCTCGGCATACGTTTTCATTGCATCACGCAGTACATCTTTCTTTTCGGCATCAGCAACAGTGTCACTAAGGTTATAGTTGTCCATCAGATACGGAATAATGATGTTGTCAACGATGGCATAGTCAAGGTTCTTTCCGCCAAGATAATTGTCACCTTCGGTATCGAACACTTGCATGATACCGTCTTCCACTTTCAGAAGTGCGGCATCAAATGTACCGCCCCCGAAGTCGAAGACCATCCATATTCCGTTTTTGCTGTCAGTGGTCAAACCGTAAGCCATAGCTGCGGCAATGGGTTCTTGCAGGAGCTCGCATTGTTTGAAGCCTGCCAGTTGGGCAGCTTCCATTGTGGCTGTCTTCTGGTTCACAGTGAATTTTGCCGGAACGGTGATGACAACGGAACTGAAATTTTCGTCTGTGACGAACGATTTTAATGTTTTCAACACTTCGGAAGACAGTTCTTCGGAAGAAAAGTCTCTTTCCATGAAAGAACTGTGGTAACGAGTGTCGGTAGCCATCGTGCGCTTGAATTCCACGTAGGCATTGGATACACCTTTCTTTCCTGCCTTTGACGCTCGGCGTTTGTCACTTTTCATATCATTGAAGGCAGAGTCACCGGTCTTTACGCTTTTACGTTTGGTGAAAGAGACGCATGAAGGCATCGTGTCTTTCAACACGTCGGTTTTGATTATCACAGGTCCTCCCTTTTCCATGCGGCATATTGCGGAATTTGTCGTTCCGAGGTCGATGCCATAGTCAATTTTTATTCTTGCCATAGTTTTATGATGTTTTTAGTTTATTCCGGTTGACTTACTTCTATTTGTGCAGCTTGTATCATTTGTTGTTGATAGTTTATCTGAGGTTTGATAATTTTGGTTATAATCTGCTGCCCGTCCTCAAGGCTCTCGTCTGTGACAAAAGTGACGGCAGCTTTCATCCCCGCATTATATGGTTTGCCCAGCATGTCCACTATCTCATATCCGTTGGCATTGAAATTATCTTTTATCCGCTGAACTGCTTTTGCCAGTTGCTTGTATCCTTTGATGGACGAATCCATGCGTGAGAGATTCATTTCTATTCGTACTATTTCATCTGCCACTTTCAGTGCTAATGAGTGATCTGGGTGCGTTTGTCCTGTATTGGCCGAAGCGGACAATACTTGTTGCTCGCATAGTTCTATCATCTTGTTGTCTAATTTGACAGATTCTTCCTGCATCTTTATATGGGCTTTTTGTAAAGCGTCCTGCGCTTTCCTCATCTCGTCAATGGATGTTGTTCCGTATTTGATGCGTTTGGTCATATAATAGGCGACAACCAGTAATATCAATAGAATGATGGTGGTAATGATTCCTCCCCAAAGTGTACGGTTATCCACAACAGATAGGGTTGACGCTAAAGTTCTGTTGGTCTCTTGTATTTTCCCGTCAATCGTTGTTCGGTCAGTCGTTTGGATTTTTTGCAGACTGTCACAAACCGTTTTTAAACTGTCAATACTTATAGACAAATCCTTTTCATGTTGTTCTAAAGTCTGAATGTCATGTTCGTTTTTATTTGAAGTTGTTGACAGTTGCTGCAGCTTCTTGTCAAATTCTGCTTGCTTTGTCTGAAAGATTTCCAGACTTCTTTCCGTTTCTGAAAACTCTTTGACTCGGGTTTGTGCCATGAGAGTTGTAAACGATAAGCAAATTGTGAATACGCTAAATACTATTTTCTTCATAATGATATTTTTAATCTGTGAATTTTGAAAAAAGACCAAATCCGATTAATGCACCGAAAATAAGACCACCTCCTCCTGCTATGAGACCACCTAAAGCGGCACCAACAATAGTACATATTAGGCCTATTATGCAACCAGAATCTTCGGAACGGCTTGTTGTTGTATTTTTTGGCGATTTTGTAGTAGGAGGTTGCGTCTTTGGAGAATTGGAGGATGTTGACGTTCTTGTCGGTACATAAGTAGAAGTGGATATGCCCAGTTGATTACACAAATCTTTAAGAGTTGATCGATTGGGATAATATCTGTTGCTCTTGAAATCAGCTTCCATGTCAAACGCATCCATTATCTTGGTCGCTTCCCATGCAGCTCGTAATGCCTTTTTAATTTGGGCAATTTTTGTATCTCTATCCAACAATAGAGATAATGGTATCTGTTTGCCATCGATTTCTATGGTTTGGTCTTTCTGGGCCGCATTAACTTCTTCTATAATGTTATGCAATGCATTACCAACAATTTGCGTAGACATTTTTAAATAATAACCGCTGGTTGCGCCAAGTTTTGCCTTTATAGATTGTAGATGTGGTTTCGCATTGTTCAATAAAGTCACGGCATGACAAATCAGGTCGGGACGTTGGCAGAATTCTTGCAATGCTTTCTTTATGGCTTTGTCTTCTGGGAATACTTCTGTGGGAGGAAGGTTGTCAATTATATTTTGTAAAATGTCAACGTTCTCTTTGCAGCGGTCCTTTGCCATTTTACCAACGGCAACCGACAGGGCGTATGATTGGAGTTTCATGGCTTTTAAGGCAGCGTCGGCGGCTTCAGAACCGTTATAATAGTCTATTCCACATTGCAGAATCTCCAATCCCAATTTGTCTGCAATCATTTGGTATTGCAAATCAGAAGCAGAAAGTAATGTTTTGAGTTGAGAAAGAGCGTCTTTTGTGTCATTCTTCAATTTGACACCGGCATTATAACGTGCGGTAATGCCTTTTCCTCTTGACGCTTTTGCCGTATCAATGGCAGATTGCAGCAAGTCGACCAAAGGCTTTATGACTTTGCTGTCCACATATTGTTTCCAGCTATTGTTATTCAAATACGGTAGAATATTCTTCGCACCAATGGCATTGCAAAGTTCATCAAGAAAACTATACTCCAGATTGTCAACATTTACTGTATTATGTTCTCCTAAGACAGTAGTTACAAACTCTGTGGTGTATTTGGAATAAAGCTTTTCAGCATAAGCAAAAACAGAAGAATAGTTGTTCTGAATCAATGCACAGACAATTCGGTTCTGCAAAGATGAAGCATTATCCTTCTTCTCCCATATAGAAATAGCACCGTCTATGTTTCCCGCAATCAGATGGTTCATGGCAATGTCATCAAAAGATGTCGCTTTCATGAACCAGAATTGTGCATACCGTAGTTGTTCGTTGGGTAAAGTAAGTTTGGCATCTGCATCTGCAACATTATCTGCATTGCGGGTTGTTGCAGGAAGAAGTGTCGGCAAATCCAATGGAAACGACACGTCTTTTCCGACTTTCAGAAAGGCTTTCAACCTGTTGTGGTTTGCCACCCGCTCTTTTGTCGGCGAATTTGAGTAAATGCCTAAGAGACGATAAGGACTGTTTTGTATTATATCCAGCATATCGGTTGATCCGTTTATTTTTTTATGTCAGCCGACTCCATTGCTGTCATGGTTAATCTCAAATGCTCACCCATACATAAAAACGTGGAGCCAGTCCTGTTGCCCGTTCCACAATGTAAAGGCTCTCGCATTGCCCTGTTCGTCGAAACGAGCAACGTCGAAAGCCCCACGCCGATGTTTATTTATATAAGTACCCATCACTATTCCCGCATCATGTTTCAGATAGGGGATAGTTGATGTTGGGTAATGTATAAACATCCCAAGGGGCGTTCCCGTTGCTTTGTCTTTGACGAACAGTTTGAACTTGCGAGATTCTTACATTGTCAAAACCAAAGCGTTCAGAAAACGCCTGTATGTATAGTGTCCCACCCATCCGCACCACCAAAAGTGGCATTGGCGTGGAGAGACCATGCAAATATAGTGATTTTATTTCAGAATAAATCAGTTACAGTATTTTTTTTGTTCAAAAGCAAAAAAAGAATCGGAAATCTACTTATAGAAAACAATATGTGACAAAATGAAAAGCCCTGTACATGCCTTTTTTGTAATTTTGCGAACATAAATTTTATAACGCAACTCTTTTTGAAATATAGTTATGAGCAGAATCATTCTTCTTGCCAACGTGTTGTGGCTGTTGGGTATGTTTTGTCCGTTGGCGTTGTCGGCGGCAGAACCGTTCGTCACTTTCTCCGCCGGAGAGGGAGCACAGTGTATTACAGGAGCGAATATATCGTTCGACCGGAACGAATATCCGGGCGTGCTTACGGCCATAACCAACCTGCAGGATGATTTCGAGAGGGTGACAGGCAGGCGTCCCGCGGCTGACGGTGGCGGTCGGGCTGCCGACATCCTAATAGGTACAGTGGGCAGGAGCAAGGCCATTGACCGACTTCTGAAGAAGGGACTTCTTCCGGAGCTGAAAGGCAGGCGTGAGAAATATGTCATCACCGTGGCCGACGGCAGGCTTGTAATAGCCGGCAGCGACAAGCGCGGAACCATATACGGCATCTATGAGTTGTCGAGGCAGATGGGCGTGTCGCCGTGGTACTACTGGGCTGATGTGCCTGTCGTGCATCACGACGAGGTATATGTGCGCCCCGGTGTGTATACTGACGGCGAGCCGAAAGTGCGTTACCGCGGACTGTTTCTCAACGACGAGGCTCCATGCCTTACGGGATGGGCCGGAAAGACATTCGGCGGATTCAACCACAAGTTTTATGAAAAGGTGTTTGAACTGATTCTCCGCATGAAGGGCAACTTTATTTGGCCGGCCATGTGGGGCAGCGCTTTCTACGATGATGACCCCGAAAACGGACCTACGGCCGACCGGATGGGCGTAATGGTGGGGCTGTCTCACCATGAGCCTATGAGCCGTTCGCAGGCCGAATGGCACCGCACCGAAGGAAGCAAGGTGTGGGATTATACCAAAAACAAGGAAAAGCTGCAGGACTTTTGGGCCGGCGGAGTGCGCCGCAACAGGAATACCGAGGATGTGGTTACGGTGGGTATGCGTGGCGACGGTGACGAAGCCATGAGTGAAGACACCAATGTGGAGCTGCTGCAGCGCATCGTTGACGACCAGCGTGCCATCATAGCCCGCGAACGCAAGTGCAAGGCGGAGGAAGTGCCACAGGTGTGGGCGCTCTACAAGGAAGTGCAGGACTATTATCATAACGGTATGCGCGTGCCCGATGACGTTACCCTGCTGCTCTGCGACAACAACTGGGGAAGCCTTCGCATGTTGCCATCGCCCGACGAGCCCAAGCGCAAGGGAGGCTACGGCATATATTATCATTACGACTATGTTGGCGGCCCGCGCTGTTACCGGTGGCTGAATGTCAGTCAGATACAGCGTGTGTGGGCCGACATGAACATGGCTTACGAAAACGGTGTCAACCGTCTTTGGATTGTCAACGTGGGCGACCTGAAGCCCATGGAGTTTCCCACGCAGTTTTGGTTTGATATGGCGTGGAATCCGGAACGTTTCAATGCCGGCAATCTTTTTGAATACACGGTGGACTACTGCCGTGCCACTTTCGGACAGCGTTATGCCGAAGAGGCGGCCCGCCTGCTCAATCTTGCCTGCAAGTACGCCCACCGCCGTACTCCGGAGTTAATGAACAAGCTGCCTTACAGTGTGGAGAACTATGACGAGTTCCGCCGTGTCACTGCCGACTACAACAGTCTTGAGGCCGATGCGGAACGCCTGTACCGGCTGCTGGAGCCGCAGTATCGCGACGCCTTCATGCAGATAGTACGCTATCCGGTCATGGCCATGGCCAACCTCTACCGCATGTATTATGCTTCAGCCACGGGCGACAGTGTGGCCACGCGGCACTGGTTTGACCGCGACGCCGCCCTGACGAAATACTACAATGACACGCTTTGCGGAGGAAAGTGGAAACATATGATGGATCAGACGCATATAAGCTACACCTCGTGGGCATCGCCGAAGGTTGACGTCATGCCGGAGATTAAGTCCGTGCCCTCTGCCGGATGTAATGCCGGAAAATGCCCGGAGGCGACCTGTTGTGAAAAGTGGGTCAAGGGAGTCGTGTCAATCGAGGCACCCCATTATTATGAGGCGAAGGCGGCTGACGGTGTGTCGTGGACTTTCATTCCAGACTATGGCAAGACCATGGGCGCGCTCACTCTTCTTCCCACCAACAGGCCGGTGGAAGGTTCGGAGGTCACCTATCGTTTCCGTGCCGACGGAGATTACGACAAGGCCACGCTCCACTGCCTCTTTGCTCCCATGCTCGACTACACCGGAGGTGACGGTATATGGTATGAGGTGTCGGTGGACGGCGGCAGTCCGCAGAAGGTCAATCTTATTGCCAGCGCCATGTCCGACCGCGAGCGTGACCGCCTGCTTCGCAATATGCCCGAAGGCCATTTCGACCAGAACCGCATCATTGACTCACGCACCGTATTGACGGCGGCGTTCAGGAAGGGGCATGAGCACACCGTTACCCTGCGGCCTCTCTCGCGCGGCATATTGCTCGAAAAGCTGATTGTCGATTTCGGTGGAATGAAGCCCTCTTATCTCGGAACGCCGGAGACTCCGTTTGCGGTGATTCCGGGCTTCCGGCATGATTGAATGAACCTTGACAATTATCCTATCTTCCAGTCATCTATAGTCCGCTTTTCGCCGTCGAAGTTGATGCCGACTTTCACTATTGGCAAACCGCAAAGGGCGAAACGTGAGGGATAGTCGTTGAGGTCTATCTGCCTGACGGCGTTGTCGGCTGAACTGTTGAGCTTCAACTCAATGACATAGATGGTTGTCGCGGTGCGCATAACCATGTCTACACGACCGCGTGGTGTGCGCACCTCCACGTCGATGTACATGCCGAAAAGGGAGAATATGACATAGAACAGCTGCTGGTAATGTCCCTCATAATTGGTGTTGTCGCAATATGGAACCGTGAGCAGGAATTCGCGCAACAGGCACAGGGCACCGTCCATGTCTTCCTTGTATATACATCCGTACATCTGCGCGATGGTGGTGGAACCCATCCAGCTGTTGTTTCCTATATAATTGGGCAGGAGGCTGCGCATCAGTCCCACACGTATTTCACGGTTGGGAATGTCAAGCGTGTAAAGCTCTGTAATATCGTCGTAGTCCTTGATTGTTATATACCCGCTCTGATAAAGCAGCGGTGGGATGCTTGTCATACGCTCCGTTGGGGCGTCGAAATCCTCTGCCATAACCCGTGTGCCGCCAATCTGTGACGGGACAACGCCGAACTTGTTCAGCATCTCTATAAGATAAGTGGGAGTGCCGCTGCCGAACCAGTAGCTGTCCAACTTCATGTCGACAAATGCGTTCAACAGGCTGAACGGGTTGTATATGTCGGGCGAGGGCCATGTGAAGTGAT
>NZ_URNN01000060.1 GCF_900549175.1 uncultured Prevotella sp.
TCCTCTTGCTCCGTTTAGGCCGTAGTTGCATCACGGTTAGGCCGTAACCGCAACGCAAGTACGCCCTAAACGGAGTGTAAGGAGGCCCTAAAGGCAAACTTGGGGTGCCGAAATGGTGTGTCAATAAGGTAAAAACGGCCTTACCGCCGTTCTATTTCGAGAAAAAAGAAATGTTAAATTTTAAGAATTATTATAACAAAAGCCCCCTGTAATCCCCCAAAGGGGGATATTGAGTTGATGGCTCTTCGCCCCGGCATCCCCCTTTGGGGGATTATAGGGGGCTACCAACCCATTGACGGAATTATTCATAAAAGGTCGGTTTGGCACACCTTCCTGCGCAAACCGACCTTTTATGAATAGTAAATAATTCCGCCAACGGATAATGATGGCGTCAGTCTATGATCACCGTTGTCCAGCCGTGCTTGTCTTCGATGGTGCCGTACTGTATGCCGCGCAGCGTGTCGTAGAGCTTGCGCGAGATGGGGCCGGGCTGGCCGTCGGCGCTGAACGTGTAGCGTTTGCCGTTGTCGAGATCGTCGATGTATGATATCGGCGAGATGACGGCAGCCGTTCCGCAGGCTCCCGCCTCTTCGAACGTGTCAAGTTCTTCTTCGGGGATGGGGCGGCGTTCCACCTTCAGGCCAAGGTCTTCGGCCACCTGCATGAGGCTCTTGTTGGTGATGCTGGGCAGGATGGAGGTAGACTCCGGTGTGACGTAGGTGTTGTTTTTGATGCCGAAGAAGTTGGCGGCTCCACACTCGTCGATGTACTTCTTCTCCTTTGCGTCGAGATAGAACTCGCAGGCATAGCCCTTTTCGTGGGCCAGATTGTTGGCATAGAGCGATGCTGCATAGTTGCCGCCCACCTTGTATTTGCCGGTGCCGAGCGGTGCCGAGCGGTCGTAGTCGCGGATGATGACGTAGGGATTGGTCGAGAATCCGCCTTTGAAGTAAGGTCCTACAGGTGTCACGAATATCAGGAAAAGATATTCCTTGGCGGGGTGTACGCCCACCTGTGCCGACATGCCGACGAGCAACGGACGTATGTATAGTGTGGCTCCGCTCTCGTATGTGGGTATGTACTCCTGGTTGAGGCGCACCACCTTCTTCACCATTTCAGTGAAGAGCTCTGTGGGGACCTCGGGCATGAGTATGCCGCGGCATGTGCTCTGCAGGCGTGCGGCGTTTTCTTCGACGCGGAACACGCGTACCTTGCCGTCGGGACAGCGGTATGCCTTGAGCCCTTCAAAAGCCTCCTGGCCGTAGTGCAGACACGTGGCAGCCATGTGCATGTTGATGTACTCTTCGGAGCAAATCTCTATCTCGCCCCATTTTCCGTCACGATAGTAGCACCGTACGTTGTAGTCTGTCGGTCTGTAGCCGAACGACAGGTTTGACCAGTCTAAATCTTTCATATCTGTATTTGTTTGTTGTTTTGTTATCTTGTTATCATTTGCAATGATGCAAATGTAGCCAAAATCTTGTTAATCCGCAATTATTTGGCGGCAAAAAAGTGTTTTGGCCGAATTATCTTATCTTTTGAACTGTATATACCTGTCACTTGCCGAGTATCTTCTTTATCTCTCCGTCGGTCTTGGTCAGCCTGCTTTTGCAGAACTTTATAAGTTCCTGTGCCCTTTTCAGCTGTTCGCCGAGAGAGTCGATGTCGAGTTCGTCGTTCTCCATCTGCCGCACGATTTGTTCCAGTTCGTGTACGGCGTCTTCGTATTTCATATTTTTATCCATAGTGTCTTTTTTTGTGGGATTAATGGGATTTTATGGGATTAATGGGATTTTATGGGATTAATGGGATGTTGTGGGATTGATGGGATTTTGTGGGATTGATGGGATGTTGTGGGGTATTTCTTTTAATTTTTAATTCTTAATTTTTAATTTTCCCGATTGTCGACGTTATTTCCCCATTTTCCACTTTCGTGATTATTTCGTCACCCGGTTTCAGTAGCGTAGCGTCGTGTACGGCACGGCCGTTGTGCAGGGTTATGCTGTAGCCACGGCGCAACAGCTGCATGGGGTCGAGGGCTTGCACCCTTTGCGAGAGCATCGTCAGACGGTGGTTCTCTACTGTAAGGCGGCGTTCGGCGAGTGGCCTGATGCGTTCGGCCAACATTTCGGTACGGTGTGTCTCGCGGTCGATGCGGCGTGCAATGGCCGTGTCGATGCGGCCTTTAATGATGTCGAGCCGGGCCTCCTGCCGTGTCTTCACCACGGAGAACAGTGTGGGGATGCGCTCGGAGAGACGTTCCATGCGCATGCGCTCGCCCTGCATGCGGTGTTCGACGGAGCGTGCGATGGCGTCGCGGCTGCGGTCGATGCGGTCGGCGGTGGCTTTCAGACGGCTTATGAGCAGTGCCGCCGCCGCCGTGGGAGTCTTCACCCTTGTGTTGGCCACCATGTCGAGCACTGTCTCGTCGCGGTCGTGTCCTATGCCGGTGATTACGGGCAGGGGGAAGTTGGCCACGTTTTCGGCCAGTGTGAGAGTGTCGAATCCTGACATGTCGCTTGTGGCGCCGCCTCCGCGTATTATCACCACGCAGTCGAAACAGTCGGCGCGGTCGTTGATGCTGTTGAGGGCGGCAATGATGCTCTGCTCCACTTGTTCGCCCTGCATTACGGCGGGAAACAGTTCGGTGGCGAAGGCAAAGCCGTATTCGTTGTCGGACAGCTGGCGGCAGAAGTCGCCGTAGCCCGCCGCCGTTTCGCTGGAAATCACGGCTATACGCTGTGCGAACATGGGGATCGCCAGTTCGCGGTTGAGGTCGAAAACGCCCATCTCCTTCAGTTTCGCCATTATCATCTGCCTGCGCCGCGCCATGTCGCCCATGGTGTATGTGGGGTCGATGTCGGTGACAATCCACGAAAAGCCGTATGCCTCGTGGAACTGTGCGTACACCTGCAGCAGCACTTTCAGGCCTGCGCGGAAGGTCTGTCCCGTGGTCCGCTCAAAATACGGGCGCAGCATGGCCCATGTCTGCCGCCAGCATTTGGCCTGTGCCCTGGCTATGGGGGTGTTGCCCGACTCGTCTTTCTGAACCAGCTCCATGTAGCAGTGGCCGCGCGACTCGCGCGCTTCCGACAGTTCGGCCTCCACCCAGTATTCGCCTGGCATGCCGCGCTCTATCGTGCCGCGTATCATGAGGTTGAGCTCGAGGAGGGATATTGTTTTCATCTTTCTTTTCTTTTCTTTTTGGGGGATATGGGAGTGATGGGGGATTTATGGGAGTTATGGGGGATATGGGAGTGGTGGGGGAGATGGGAGTGTGTGGGATTTATGGGGATACTTGAACTTGATTTTTATACAGTTCCGTTGCGGGTGGGGCAAAATCCGGTATGCCATATCCGAAAACATTATCCGGTGTGGCGTAGTTGCTGCAGCTGCGCCTTACGATGTCTATTATCTCGCGTGCCGTCTTGCCGGGCATCGACTGCCATAGGCATGCCACAAGGCCGCATACAAGAGGTGAGGCGAACGATGTGCCCATGTCGGGCATCACCATGCCGCGGCTGGATATTACCGTGGCCGGACTGCCGGGAGCCATGACGTCGGGCTTCACACGTCCGTCTTGCGTGGGGCCTACACCCGAGAAAGGCGCGTTGACGAGTTGGGGGGTCAGTGCCCCAACGGTGATTATGTTGTCGGCATCGGCAGGAAACATAATCTTTTTCCATGGCCCCATGCCGCTGTTGCCCGCGCTGCATACGAGCACAATACCTTTGTCGGCAAGCATCGATGCCGAACGGGATATCATTGCGGTGCGGCCGTCCATCTCGCTGTAGCGGTGGTCGCCGTGGTGCCGGTCGTACTGGTTGTATCCCACGCTGCTGTTGATGATGTCGGCCCCCACCGAGTCGGCAAACTCGGCCGCCATTGTCCAGTAGTCTTCCTCCACGGGCTGCTCTGTCTGCGTGTCCTCACAGCGCAGCAGCCAGTAGGTGGCGTCGGGTGCCGTGCCTATGTATACATGCGGGGCGCAGGTGCCCATGACGGACAGCACTTTCGTGCCGTGATCTGTCTCGCGGTAGATGTCTTTTGACGGCGGATATACAAAATCGTGCGTGCCAGCCATCCTTATCTTCCTGAACACGGGAATCCGGTCTGCATTGCGGAAACCGCCGTCGAGTACGGCTATCGTCATGCCGCGGCCGGTGAATCCCGCCTTGTGGAGCGGCTGGCCGTTGAGTGTGGCTGTCTGCTCTTCGGAGGCTCCGTAGCGCGATGTAGCCACAGAGTCCCAGCTGTTGAACGTCTCGTGATAGTTGTATCTCTTGGCCGGAGGCGTGATGCTGTCGGGCGACTGCCATACCATAGTGCATTGCCGCACACAGTCGAGCATGCGCAGTGGGGCGATGGCGGCGGTGTCGGTGGTGAGCACCAGTGCGGAGTTGTGCCACCGGCTTGTGCCCACCACCTTTATCCCGTCAATGGCAAGCAGGTCGAGATAGGCGGGATTGACGGGCAGGTCGGTGGAGTCTACCGGCAGGTTCTGCCGCTTGCGTCTTTCCATAGCCTTGCGTGACAGGAATTCGCGCGGGCGTTCGAGACTGAACGGAGTGCCGTTCTTGTCACTCAACATGACACGGAAAATGTATGATTTCTCATCGGGGTATCTGATTTTTCGTGCAGACTCGTTCATCGTGCCGCCATGTGCCGATATGGTGACAACGAGGAGAAGCAGTGATAGGAATATATTCCGTTTCATTCTGTATAGACATTTTGATGATGCAAACTTACTGCTATTTCTGCTAAAATCCAAATAAAAACAGTGTGTTCTTGTCTTCCGGACACGAATAAATTAGTATCTTTGCATACGATTGGCCGCACTCGGCAATTTGCAACAAGTTTGCATTGCGCTCGTTGGCACTATCTTTGCTCATTATTTAATGTTAACAGATGAATAAAAACAAGGCTACATTGGAATTGGGGACAAAACCGGTGGGCAGTCTGCTCCTGCAATATGCCATGCCTGCCATCATTGCGATGACCGCGTCGTCATTATATAATATGGTGGACAGCATTTTCATAGGGCAGGGAGTGGGGCCTATGGCCATATCCGGTCTTGCGCTTACGTTTCCGTTCATGAATCTTTCGGCGGCCTTCGGGGCCGCGGTCGGCGTGGGAGCGTCGACGTGCATATCGGTGAAACTCGGACAGAGAGACTACAAGACGGCGCAGAACATTCTTGGAAACACCGTGACGCTCAACCTCATCGTCGGAATACTCTTCAGCGTTGTGTCGCTGCTTTTCCTCGACCCCATACTGTATTTCTTCGGCGCGAGCGGACAGACGATACCTTACGCCCGCGACTATATGGTTGTCATTTTGCTCGGCAATGTGTTCTCGCACATGTACTTCGGCATGAATGCCGTGTTGCGTGCTGCCGGCAAACCGCGGCAGGCGATGTATGCCACCATGTTTACCGTGGTGATGAACACTGTTCTCGACCCCGTATTCATCTATCTGCTTGACATGGGCATACGCGGTGCCGCCTTTGCCACGATTCTCTCGCAGATGATGGCCCTGACATGGCAGATGAAGCTGTTCTCAGACAAGGCGGAGCTGCTGCACCTGTGCCGTGGCATCTATGGTCTCAAGGCGGCGATAGTGAAGAACATCATAGCTATAGGCCTGTCGCCGTTTCTGATGAACGTGTGTGCATGTATTGTGGTGATATTCATCAATAAGGGACTGCTGATGTATGGTGGCGACCTCGCCGTGGGGGCCTATGGCATAGCCAACCGCGTGGCCTTTGTATTCGTGATGATAGTGATGGGCATCAACCAGGGCATGCAGCCGATAGCTGGCTACAACTACGGCGCCCGGCAGATGGACCGCCTGATGCGTGTGCTGAAGCTGGCCATGGTGGCGGCAACGGCGGTCACCACGTTGGGATTTTTAGTGGCGGAGTTTATACCGGAACTTTGCGTGAGCCTGTTCACCACCGACAATGAACTGACTGGTATGGCGGCCCGGGGCATGCGCATCATAATGTGTACGTTCCCGATAATAGGTTTCCAGATGGTGGCTACCAATTTCTTCCAGAGTATAGGAATGGCAAAGGTGAGCATATTCCTCTCCCTCTCCCGGCAGATGCTGTTTCTGCTGCCCTTGCTGTTTGTCCTGCCGTTGCAGTTCGGTGTAGACGGCGTGTGGGCATCCATGCCGGTGTCTGACACTGTGGCATCACTGGTGACACTGGTGATATTGGTGAAGTATATGAGAAAGTTCAAGAATAATTATGAATAAGATAATCATAAACGTGGGCCGCCAGCTTGGCAGTGGCGGACGGGACATTGCCCGCAAACTGGCAGATGACTTCGGTTGCAGTTTCTATGACCGTGAGCTACTGAACCTTGCGGCGCGTGAAAGCGGCTTCTCGGAAAAGGTGTTCGAGCAGAACGACGAGAACCGCGGTTTCCTGCGCTCGCTGTTTCATCTGCATGTGCCGCACATGAGCGATGTCAACTTCTACAGTAACAACATATCTCCCGAAAGCCTGTTCAAGTTTCAGAGCGATGCCATACGGCGTGCTGCCGACGAAGGGTCGTGTGTCTTCGTCGGGCGCTGTGCCGATTACGTGTTGCGCGACCGTCGGGATGTTGTCAGCATATTCATCACGGCCGACATGGAGTGCCGTATAAGGCAGGTGTGCGGGCGTTGCGGATGCGACAGTGCCGAGGCACAGAAGATAATATCAAAGGGTGACAGCGAGCGCGCGGCCTATTATAACTATTACACCGGGAAGATATGGGGGCACAGTGACAGTTACGACCTATGCGTGAACTCGAGCCTGCTGGGGCTTGACCGTACGGCGGAGTTCATCAAGAGATTCATAACCGAGCGGTTTGAACGTTAGGATTATATACGAACGTTTTGAGCGTTAAGGACAGAGACGAATAATGAAAAAGATAGGAATACTCAGCGACACCCACGCTTATTGGGATGACAAATATCTGCATTACTTCGAGTCGTGCGACGAGATATGGCATGCCGGCGACATCGGTTCTACCGAGGTGGCCGAACGGCTTGCCGCTTTCCGGCCGTTTCGGGCTGTGTGCGGCAACTGTGACGGTGGCGACCTCCGGCTGATGTACCCGGAGAAACTGCGCTGGCGTTGTGAGGATGTGGATGTGCTCATGAAGCATATAGGCGGCTATCCCGGCAATTACGACGTCTCGATACGCGGACAGATTTATGCCTCGCCGCCGCAGCTGTTCATCAGCGGCCATTCGCACATACTGAAGGTGAAGTACGACCGTACACTCAATCTGCTGCATATCAATCCCGGTGCCGCCGGGCTGCAGGGATGGCACAAGGAGCGCACGATGGTAAGACTTACGGTGGAGGGCAATAAATTCACCGATTGTGAAGTTATAACAATAGGAAGATAGAGTGTCTTTCGGTAAACGTTAGAAGCGATATGGAAGATTTGTCACGCAAGTTGCAACGGGTGCTGGTGGGCATGGGCTATGCCCCCGATACCGTGCCGCACGATGTGTCTCACGGCATCGAGCACCTTCTCCGTCTCCTCGCTCCAGAAAATGAGGAGGCTATTGTACATTATTATGGTCTCTTCGGCGAAGAGCGTCTCTCGCTTGCCGAACTTGCCGCCGCCCGTCACATGAGCGACGAAGACATGATGGCACGCATAGATGCATGTGTGCGGAAGATTGCTGTCACGCCGGAGTGGGAGGTATTGAAAGGTTCCTAATGCACCTACAGTACCTACCACACCTACCATACCTACTGCACCCATCACCCCCTAATCACCCTAAGAAACAAAACAATAAAATAATAATATAAACTCAATATGAAAAAAATACTGTTATTGGGCTCAGGCGAATTGGGCAAGGAATTCGTCATTGCCGCCAAGCGTGCGGGCCAATATGTCATTGCTTGCGACCGTTATAACGATGCTCCGGCCATGCAGGTGGCTGACGAGCGCGAGGTGTTCAACATGCTCGACGGCGATGCTCTGGAGGCTGTGGTGAACAAGCACCGCCCCGACATCATCGTACCGGAGATAGAGGCCATACGCACGGAACGGCTTTTCGACTTTGAGAAGCAGGGTGTGCAGGTGGTGCCGAGTGCCCGGGCGGTGAACTACACGATGAACCGCCGTGCCATCCGCGACCTCGCATCGCGTGAGTTGGGACTGCGCACGGCCAAGTATTTCTATGCCAAGACATACGATGAGTTCAAGGCTGCTGCCGATGAGATTGGTTTCCCCTGTGTGGTGAAACCCCTGATGTCTTCATCCGGCCACGGTCAGAGCTATGTGCACAACGACGGTGAGCTGGAGAAGGCTTTCCGCGACGCAATGGAGGGAAGCCGTGGCGATGTGAAGGAAGTAATCATTGAAGAGTTTATAGACTTTGAGTCAGAGTTTACGCTGCTCACCGTTACACAGAAGAACGGCCCCACACTGTTCTGTCCTCCCATCGGTCATGTGCAGAAGGGTGGTGACTACCGTGAGAGCTGGCAGCCGTATAAGATATCCGACGAGGCTCTGAAGCAGGCTCAGCACATGGCCGACGAGGTGACCAGGGCTTTGACCGGTGCCGGCATCTGGGGTGTCGAGTTCTTCCTTACCAGACAGGGAGAGGTTATTTTCTCCGAACTGTCACCACGTCCGCATGACACGGGTATGGTGACGCTCGGCCACACCACAAACCTGAGCGAGTTTGAATTGCATTTCCGTGCGGTGATGGGACTGCCCATAGCCGGAATCCATCTGGAGCACGCTGGTGCGAGTGCTGTGGTGCTGTCGCCCGTGGAGTCGGACAAACCGTTGGACTACAACTTTGCCGACGCTCTCGTTGAAGACCACACCCGCATACGTATATTCGGCAAACCGGAGGCTCATTTCGGCCGCCGTATGGGTGTGACACTTTGCTATGGCGAGCCTGATGCCGACACCGACGCCCTGCGTGACAAGGCGAAGCGGCTGGCAAAGACTGTTTTGGGGACAGACCCTTACATGGAGAAGGATTAGTCGGCTGTGATGGACAGAAACTTGGGATATATAATAGACCTGCCGAAGATATTCGATCCGCGGGGCAATCTTACGGTGGCCGAACAACGGAAGAACGTGCCGTTTGATGTGGCGAGAGTGTACTGGGTCTACGACGTGCCCGCCGGCGAGAGCCGCGGCGGGCACGCCCACAAGCAGTGCCTTGAGTTTATCATTGCCGTGAGCGGCAGTTTTCATGTCACGCTCGACAACGGGCATGAGCGGCAGACATTTCTTCTCAATCATCCTTATCAGGGCCTGCTCGTCGAAACCGGAGTATGGCGCACGCTCGATGACTTCTCGTCGGGAGCCGTATGTCTTGTGCTGGCTTCAGAGTTGTACGAGGAGGAGGACTACATCCGCGATTATGGTGAGTTCCTTAGGATTTATAGGAGTTAAATGGGTTCAAGGAGTTATCGCGGGCAGAGCCCGCTTAGGAGTTAAAGACAATAGCCCTGTTATGATGACTTTGCAGCGATGACCTTGAGTGACAATATTGCAGCGATGATATTGTTTGACTTATTTGCATGCCACATGACAGAACAAGCCACATGACAGAACAAGCCACATGACAGAACATGCTATATGACAGAACATTTCATATAATAATTCATTTGTCTTTAACTCCTGAGCGGGCTCTGCCCGCGATAACTCCTTTAACTCCTAAAAAACAACTTCTAAAAAACAACTCCTAAAATAAAAAAATTATGTTTGAGATAAAGAGATATACATCTGCCGATGCTGCGGAATGGAACGGCTTTGTTGCCGGGTCGAAGAACGGGACATTCCTGTTCGACCGTGGCTACATGGATTACCATGCCGACCGCTTTGCCGACCATTCGCTGATGATATACCGTGATGGCAGGCTTTATGCCTTGTTGCCGGCATGCGCCGATGCAGACGGAACATTGTGGTCGCATCAGGGGCTGACCTATGGCGGTGTCATAACCTCTGTTGATGCTTCGGCGGCCGATATGGTTTCGCTGTTTGCCTGTTTGAACGCTTATTTGCGTTCTGCCATGGGAATAAGGCGTGTGGTGTATAAGGCCGTACCGTGGATTTACCACCGTTTGCCTGCCGAAGAAGATCTTTATGCCATTTTCCGGGAATGCAATGCCCGTCTGTTTTCGCGCGAGATATCGTCGACGATATTTCTCGAATCGCGTGTCAGATGGAGTCACGGACGTAAGTGTGGCGTGAGCAAGGCCCGCAATAACGGTGTCACCGTGGAACGCAGCGCCGACCTCGCAGGATTCTGGAAGGTGCTGACGGACAATCTCAACACCCGCTACGGTGTCAATCCCGTGCATACGCTTGCCGAGATGGAGCTGCTGAAGTCACGTTTCCCAGCCAACATCTGTCTGTATGTTGCCCGGAGAGACGGTGAAGTGGTAGGCGGCACAGTGCTTTACGATTTCGGTCGTGTGGTTCATTCACAGTATATCTCCGCCAGTGCCGACGGCAAACGTCTCGGAGCCATCGACGCCATCTACGACCGCATACTCAATCACGACTTTGCCGACCGCCGTTATTTCGATTTCGGTAAATCAACGGAAGAGCAGGGGCGCAGGCTCAACGAATCGCTCATATTCCAAAAGGAAGGGTTCGGAGGCCGTGGAGTATGTTACGACACCTACGAGTGGCTGTTGTGACACATGGGCGGAAGAAAAAGGACATAAGATGGGGAGTTCCGGGATTGGTGAAAACGGGCTGGCTTATGATGTGAATAAAAGAACAAATGTTATGAATATAAAATATCTTGATCTGAAAAAGATAACGGCCCGTCACGCCGGCGAGATACACGAAGCCGTAGACAGGGTGGTGGACAGCGGATGGTATCTGCAGGGTGAGGCAGTGGCGCGTTTTGAGCGTGAATATGCGCGTTACATAGGTACTCGCCATTGCATAGGTTGCGGCAACGGACTTGATGCCCTCACTCTGATTCTGCGTGCCTACATAGAGATGGGAGTGATGAAGGAGGGAGACGAAGTCATCGTCCCGGCCAACACCTATATCGCCTCTATACTGGCGATAACCGAAAACAAACTTGTTCCGGTGCTTGTAGAGCCGCGTCCCGATACGCTGCAGATGGATGACACGCTGATAGAGCGGGCTGTGACACCGCGTACGCGTGCCGTGATGATAGTCCATCTGTACGGTCGGCTGGCTTATACGGAACTTGTCGGTGACATATGCCGTCGGCACGGTCTTAAACTGATAGAAGACAACGCTCAGGCGCACGGACTTGTTTATGACACGGCACAAAAGATTACTGGTTCACTTGGCGATGCCGCCGGCCACAGTTTCTATCCGGGAAAGAATCTCGGCGCTTTGGGTGATGGCGGAGCCGTGACTACTGACGATGACGAATTGGCTGCTACAGTGCGCGCGCTTGCCAATTACGGGTCGCAGCGTAAATATGTGTTCGGATATCGCGGCCGCAACAGCCGTCTTGACGAAGTTCAGGCAGCAGTGCTGAGTGCCAGGCTGCCTCATCTTGACGAAGACAATGCAGTGCGCCGTGCAGTGGCTTTAAGGTATATCGGCGAGATAAGCAATCCGTTGATTACGTTGCCTTCACACGACTATTGGCGGCACAGTGTCTTCCACATATTTCCCGTGCTGACTCCGCGTCGTGACGAGTTTCAGGAGTATCTCGCGGCGGCAGGAGTTCAGACGGTGATACATTATCCCATTCCGCCACACCGGCAGCAGTGCTATTCGGGGCAGTGGGCGGAGAGTATGGCGTTGCCTGTGACCGAGCGCATACATCGTGAGGAGCTGAGCATACCGTGCAATCAGGTTCTTACAGACGACGAGGTGACAACAGTCATAAGCCTGTTAAACAAATTCGGGAGATAGCCGTTTGGCCGTCTCCCGAATTTGTTTGTGTATACGTTGCTTGTTCAGTCTTTTACTTCACAATCTTCTTCACGGTCTTGCCGTTGGTATACTTGACGATGCAGACACTGCCCTTGGCCGGAGTCTTCACCATCTGTCCGTTCACATTGTATATGGCTTTCACCTCTTCCTTGCCACCGGCGTTTACGGATGCGTTGTTGATGCCTGCATACTGTGCGCTTCTTGTATTCACATAGTATGTATTGCTCTTCTTCAGGTCATTAGACGTTACGGTGATGATTGCATCACTTCCGCCGCCTATGCAGTCAACGTCAGCTGTCTCTATTGTCACGCGCGCTCCCTTGCCGTCGGTTGTCACTTCAATGTCATCGGCGCTTATGTCGGCACTCTCGCTGTCGACAATCACCTCGTACGTATTGTCTGCGGCACTGCCGAAGTTGGCTATCGGGGTGCCTTTCACGCTGATGCCCGTGGCCGAGCAGTTGTATATCAGTTCAAGGTCATCAACGTAAAGCTCGTCGTTGCCAGTACCCTTGCCGGCACCGGCATTGGTTGAGAATGTCATGAGAATGGTTTTGGCGGCCTTGTCAGTGTATGAAGCATAGTCGAAAGGCATGGTCAACTTCTGCCATACTCCACCGTTACTCTCAATAGTGGCGTTGGAGGCACGTGCCACGATGATGTCTTTGTAATCCTTGTCCACAGGCTCCTGATAGTAGCTTCCGTCGGTGATAACAGCTGTAACAGTGGCATAGGGATAATCAGCCTGCGGTGTCTCCTGGGTGAATTTCACCCACACGCTCATTGAGTCGGGCTTACCGTAGAACATTGTATAGAACGGGTCGCCGTTGGCATCCGTGTCTTCGCTTGTGATGTCGATAAAGGCATTGTTCTTCGGGTCTTCAGCTTTCATGTCGTTTGCGCTGAGGCGGCCATTGGTCATGGTGCCGTTGGCAACGACAAAACCGAGTACTTTTCCTGATTTTATGAGTACGCTCTTGGTGCCGGTAGAGCCGGGACGCACCTCTTCGCTGATGAATGTGTGGGGCACTGTGCCAACAAGACCGGCATAAGTACCGGTGCTGCTCATGAATGAGTGCCAGTTGTCGGGCTCGTCACTTGTTGCTTTTCCTGACGTTGCTGTATGGAATGTCTCGAATCCCGAGTTTGCCATATGGTAGCCTCCGTTGCCGAACACTACGCCGATGCTTTGTCCCAATGTCTTGGTCATGTCGATATTGATGACGGTATAAAGTTTGCCACCCCTTATCTCGGCTGTCATGTCCACCGGTACAGGAGGCAGATTGGGACCTAACCAGTCATTTTCGGATATACCTTCCATGTTGCCGGCCTCTATCTGTATGGTCTGCTTGGTCTGTATTGTTGTCACTTCGGGTGCCACGGTGCCCTCTGCATCCTTCAGTACGATGTTGCCCACGGGCATGGATCCCATGAGCACGAAGTTATTGAGCGACAGTGTATATTTTCCGTCACCTTGCTCGTTTACGGAGATTACGGCTGCCTGCTTGGTGCTCATGCCGTCGATAATCACTTCCAGCTCGTCTGTGTAGTCGGTGGCTGTTGCGGCAACAGTGCCGGCAAACAGTGTGATTAGTGTAAAAAGTTTCCTCATAAGTTTTCCTTTCTTTTAAATTTAAATACTAATGTTTTTGTTTCTAAATGTGTATTTGTGTATGCAGAACGTTTCTTTATCAGGACTCACAGTACAATATTTGCATTGTGAAGCATCATCATTTCAGCTTGTATGTAAGCCCCACGGTTCCGAATATAGGATAAAGTGTTTGTTCTATTGTCTTGAAACTGCTTTTGTGTATGCCCGTCAGTCCCCACGACAGGTCGGCGTATGCGCCCCAGCGGTGACTGAAATACCAGTCGACACCAACGTCGATACCGAATTGCAGGCGCCGCATGTCATCAGAAAAGTCGTAACTGCCACGCTGCTCTTCGCTCACGCCGATGTCTATGCGGTCACCTGTCGGGGTGTTCTCGCGCAGATGGCCGTTGTAGGCGTAGCCGTCGAACTTGCGTGTCATCACATACGACAGGTACGGCCCTGCTTTCAGCTTTACATTTTTGCCCGCAGAGTATGTAGCCAATACGGGCAGTGTGAGCAGCCATTCCTCCACGTTAACCTTGTTGTATCCGGTAAAATAACCGGTCAGCACCTGCCCGCCACGCACTATCTCCATGTGGTAGTTCTTCACGCGTGCGTCCACCTCCATACCTTTGTTCTCAAGGCGCAGACCCGTCATCAGCCCCCATTGGCCGCTGATGTCTTTCTGTACGTCAAATCCGTATGACAGGTTCCACCCGGGGCTGTAGCTTTCCATGCTGCGTATGGTGGCCGGTATGCCGATGGGCGCTGTGCCTCCGATATTGTAGCCCAGACGTATGTTATAATTGAGATGTTCTGTCAGTCGTTCGGCATGTGCTGTCAGTGCTGCTGTCAGTGTCAGCAGGCATATTATCGCGAGTGTTCTTATTTTCATTTGTCGTATGAATATATTATAATATGTGTCTGTAAATGTTGGTGCGCTTCTTTTTATTCGTCTTCTTCGCAAACCACCCTTACCTTGTCTATGAGCAGTGTGCTGCCTATTGCTCCTTCAAACTTGTCGCCTTCGTAGCTCGACGAGAACACGATGGCAAGGTTGTATCCGAAGTTGCCGAGCTGTTCTGCGTCAATTTCGCTGCCGTAGGCATAGTCCAGCTCGAATGGTGTCCATCCGTCGGTGGCGGTTACGTCGGCCATACGTGCCACGGCCACCACATAGCGGCTTGTCAGCACGTCATCGCCGTAGAGCATCACGGCATTGCCGGCCTCGTCATGGTTGCGGTACAGCACGGAGTAGATGGCTCCCTGGTCGGTCTGTTCTATAAAATTGCCGTCCTTGTCCTGATATTTTTCACCGGGTGTATAATTGTAGTAACCGGTCAGCTTTATTGGCTTCTTGTCGAACGGCCGGCCGAAGTTGGTCGACTTCATAGGCTCCGTAAGTACATATTGTGTGTCGAAGAATCCGTAGAAAAGGTTGCCGGCGGCGATGCGCTTCTTGTTCATGACGCCGAACATTCCCGTGCTCCGTGTCTCCAGTTTCACGCCATGCCCGTCAAAGCCGTCTTCCAAAGGAACGGTGGGGTATGCCTCCGGATCCTTCATCAGAGGGAATGCAAAGCGGAATCCCGGGTTGCCGGTTGCCCACAGATATGTCTCCTTGCCGTCGCTGTCGGTGTCGTACCATACGTGGAACTTTCCGTATTCATCGTCTATCTTGTAATTCTCAAAGTCAAACTTAATCTCGCTTACGTGCACTTCGCTTTTTCGTTTCTCAAACGATACGCTGTATGTACGGCTCCATTTTCCGTCTTCAGAAGTCACGGTGTAAGTCACGGGGCCGTTGCTGAAATCGTGTACAGAACCGCTTGCGGGTTCTATCGTCGCTCCTTCGGTGATTTGGAATATCGGTGCCATGGCGGTGAGGTCACTCTTGGGTCTCACTTCAAATTTTATTTCGTTTACCCTGTATGCCACCGTTATCAGCGTGTCGGTGGGGTTGAAGAACGTTTCATCCGGATTGTCCGAATGAACCCATGCCTTTTCAATGTCACATTCTGCATTCAGCGGCTCGTCTTTAAAGCACGATGTCAGCGAACTGCTTATGATGATGATTAATAATGCTAATTTCGAAAATTTCATTAATCTTATTTTTATAAGTCTGTTTCGGGTTACAAAAGTAGGTAAAAAACTTAATATAAGTCGTGTAGTTTTTTTGTTTTATGGCTAATTTGTGTTTATTTAACTTAAAGTCACCCACCCGTTGGGGAATTATTTGTGACATAACCATTCCCGTAGGGGCAAAATGGCTACATGGTGCTTGAACCTTATTTTGACACACCCTCCTACGGTAAAACCGGCAATTCTTGGTCAGAAATTGCAGGGAAGAGTCATGAGCTGGTACATCAGCGTGCGTCCCATGCGCTCGTGACCACGGTCGTTGGGGTGCAGGCGGTCGGTGTCGGCACGGTTGAAGTATTGGGCGTGCTCGTCGGCCAAGGGATAAAGGCCACACAGTGCGCTGAGGTCAATCACCGGCACCGCCCAAATGTCTCCGGCTTCTTTCACAGCCTCTATATAACTGTCAAGATAAAGCCCGCAACGGTTCTGGTAGTCCTCGGGGCATTGCCAGTTTTTGTCGTTGGCATAGAATCCCGCGCGGTGTATGGGGGTGAGCAGGACTATTTGCTTGGTCGGGAAGGTTCGTTTGAGCGAGTCGAGGGCAATGTTGATGCGTCCGCGGTAGGTGTCGGCATCCATGGCGGGATGGCGGCGCAGGCGGTTTTCCATGCGTTTCACATACTCATGTCCATATTCCACACTTTCCAACTTCTCGTCAAACCAATGCCCCAGGGGCACGGCATGGTTATAGTCATTGGTGCCCATGAATATCAGTATGGCGTCGAAGTCATCGCCGTGCTCTTTTTTCAGCTGTGCCGTCTGGCGCGGAATGTCGTTCCACTGTCGGCCGCTCACACCGTATACAAAGGGGGTTATGCCGAGCCATTCCTGAAGGAAACTCCAGTATTTCTTCTTCGAAGCCTTGTTGCGCGGGTCGGTTATTGAGTCGCCGAAATAGGCAACTTTCTTGCCTTGCCATGGATGGGTTATCACGCTTTGGGCCAATGTGGGCATCGCCATGATTACGCTCATGATGATGCTGATTACTTTTCTGTTCATGGATGTTTTATGTTTTGATGTTTTTATTTATTTGTGATTTGTGGTTCGTGATATCTGTGCTACTGTTCACTTTTCGCTTGTCATCTGCATGTGCTTCATCTTGTGGCCGCCCCATTCGCTGTCGCCAACATACCGGAATCCCACCTTATTATATAGCCGCTCAGCCCGTGGGTTGCCTTCGTCCACGAGCAGGCCGAGCGGACCGGTGCCCGACAGCCGTGCTTTTTCGGCAGTGGCTTCCAGCAGCATTGTCGCTATGCCCTGTCCGCGGTATTCGGGCAGCACGGCGAGCGAGTCGAGATAAAGTTCTCCGGCCTGTGTCTCGGGGCTCATGCCACTGTGGTCTATGCCGAACTCCTTTTTTGCGCTGTCGATGAATGGCTGTCTCAGTTCTTCCAGCCGGCCGCCGTCATAGCTTACGCTGATGCCTGCGATGCAGCCTTCGGCGTCAATGGCGCAGATGGTGTTCTCGTAGCTGTATTGCGTGCCCGTGGCTGCCGACAGTCGGGTCATCAGCCGGTGGAAGTCGTCAATCGTGTGTTCGCTACCGTAGAAATGGCGGCAACATTCTTCTGTCATGGCTGTTATTATCAGTCCGGCAATGTGCGGAGCGTCTTCGCGGCGTCCGGGACGCAGTGTTATCTTGTTCGTCATAATCTCTGTTGTTGTTATGATATTGTATTTTCTACAAAAGTACAACTTTTTTTTGTCGCATTATGTTGTGTTCGGACTTTTTATTGTTTTTTATGATACTTGTTATGCGCTATCCGGAAAATATGAATACCTTTGCACTTGTATAACAATATTAATTTATAAAACAAGGAAAAATGAGTTACAGAGATTTTGAAACGGACACTTTGTCGAGAGACCGTGATCTGGCCATGTCGGCCGCTTTTCCGGCTTTGATGCGTAAAGTATATGTATGGATGACCCTCGCCCTCGTCATCTCGGGGCTTACGGCCTATGGCGTGGCGTCAAGTCCGGGGGTGCTTATGGCTATAGTCACCAACAAGATATTGTTCTGGGGGCTTGTCATAGCAGAGTTTGCGCTTGTTTTTGGCATCAGTGGCGCCCTCAATAAGCTTTCTCTTACTACGGCTACCTTGATGTTCATACTTTATTCGGTCATCAACGGTGCCCTGTTGTCGTTTATTTTTGTGGCCTATACCATGTCATCGATAGCCAGCGTCTTCTTTATCACAGCCGGAACATTTGCAGTGATGGCTTTTATAGGATATACGACAAAGACCGACCTCTCGTCGATGGGCAAGATATTGCTGATGGGGCTGATAGGTATAATCATTGCCACAGTGGTCAATATTTTCCTGAAGAGCACGGGGTTGGCTATGATTGTCAGCTATGTGGGAGTTCTGATTTTCGTCGGCCTTACGGCTTATGATTCGCAAAAGATCAAGCAGATGCTCTTGATGGCTGAAGATGGCGGCGAGACGGCGCAGAAGTTGGCGCTTCTTGGGTCTTTGACGTTGTATCTCGATTTCATCAACCTCTTCATCCATCTGCTCAGTATATTGGGGAAGAAGGAGTGAGATGCTACTGCTTTTGACTTCTCGGCAACTTAGCCGTGATAATTCTTGAAATAAAGTCCTTTCACGATTTAACGAATTGTGAAAGGACTTTACTTTAACGTATGTTAAAGAGTACCATGACCACGATTTCTGCACTACGACGCGAAATACGCGATTTTTCGCGAAAATGGGGAGCGCTGACAGTCAGCAAGTTACGCGAATGTTAATTTGTCAATATAGCAGAGAGGCCCTCCTTACACTCCGTTTACGGCGTACTTGCATCACGGTTAGGCCGTAACCGCAACGCAAGTACGCCGTAAACGGAG